>CAZZGM010000007.1:0-21693 GCA_964653955.1 uncultured Bifidobacteriaceae bacterium
AACTACATCGACGCGGGACGCCAGGCGGGCGCGAGACTCCTCACCGGCGGCTCACGCCCCGATCATCTCGCGCAGGGTCATTTCATCCAGCCCACCATCTTCGATGGTGTCGGCCCGGATATGACGATTTACAAGGAAGAGATTTTCGGCCCCGTGCTCTCGGTGGCAACGGCGTCCAGCCTGGAGCAGGCGCTGGCCATGGCCAACGCCGTCGAGTACGGGCTCACCACCTCCATCTTCACGCAGGACATCAATGCCGTGATGCGCTTCGTCGAGGACGTGGAGGTGGGCATGGTGCACGTCAACGAGCCCACGGTGGGCGGTGAGGCGCAACTGCCGTTTGGCGGCACCAAGTCCACGGGTGTTGGCGAACGCGAGATGGCGGAAGAAGGCCTCAACTTCTTCACCGACATCAAGACCGTGTTCATCAACTACTCCGGCAAGGCGGAGCGTTCGTTGACGCGGTAATCGCGGTCGCCGGCTACACCTCGTAGCCAAACTCCTGCAACACCGGGGCGAGATGGACGTTGGCCGCCTCGATGACGTCGGGCGCCAGGTCGGTGCGCCAGCGGCCTACCGTGGCTGCCGGATCGGCCACCGTCCGGTGTGCCGTCGTCGCTTCGGGATCGGTGGCCGCCACGCCGTCGCGCACCACCTTGATGGCCTCGGGCGAGTTGTCCACGCCGAGGTAAGCGAACAGCGCCTCCAGCGTCTCCGTCTGCTGCAGCATCAGGCTCTCGTATCGCACCAGATGCGCGCGATCGCGGCGCTGCTGCCAGGCGCGGAGCAGGATTTCGGCACCGCCACGGATCTGCTGGACGTAAGCGACATCACTGGGCGCTACTTCCCGTCCGAACGCCTGCCGCCCGCGCTTCTGGTTGAACGCAAGGATGGACGCCAGCATGTCGCGCGGGTCGCGCACCAGGAACACTTCGCGTGCGTGTGGAAACATCTCCCACAGGCGCGACTGGTAGTCGGGCGTCGGCAGGAACTTCTCGACGAAATATTTCGCATCGTGCCGTCCCGTCTGCTCGGCAAACCACTTGTAGAAGCCGGTCATCCGATCGTTGCAGAAGCTGGCCAGCGCATCGATGTTGTCCGACAGCACCCAGTCGAGTGCCGGATCGGTGCCAAGCAACGAATGGAGCGGCAGCGTGTGATCCAGCCCCATCCACCAGTACGGCACCTGACCGTGGGTCATGATGGGCTGCACGGCGCTCTGTGGCGTGCTGAGCGCCGAAAACACCGATCCCCAGTACGACATCAGACGCGTTTCGTACGGAAACCGCCCGTAGCACAGCACGCTCGGATGCGACCGAAGCGTGGCCATGAACACGCTCGATCCGGTCCGGCCCAGCGTCGTCATCATGATGGGCTGCGGGCCCGTACCGGGATCACCGGGCAGCGGCCGGCGGCGACCCCGGATGCGGCCGAGCATGATGCCGGCTCCACCACCCACACCCACACGAAGCTCGAACTCGGGCGGAAGATCGAGAGACGACACGACCATGATGAATCCCGAGCGGCCGGCGTGTACGAAGTTGCTGAGGTGCGTGCCGACGTCCGGGCGGGCCAGGTTGGCCGGCACCGCCGCCACGAGTCTGTCGCCGTGGCGCAGTTCCACCTGCGCGGGCATCCCGTGCGGGCCAAGGGCCCAGCCCGATACCACAAGGGCGTGCTCGCCACGAGCGGTCTGTGGCTTTGGCAGGTCGATGGCTCCGCCACCGCGGCGCGCGTGATCGAAACCGGCTCGTTCGACGTCGAGAATCTCTACGGTAGGCATGTGTCGTATCGAAAGGGGGACTCGACATAATGCCACACACTTGACAAGGTTCCCGACCACGGCGCTACAGTGGCGCGCGCCATCGACGCGCGTCATGCGTCCAGGTGTCGAGGGGGAATCAATGAGGAGAGTCAGGATCACCACGCTCTGTCTGCTGCTGACCGTGCCGGCGATTGCGGCTGCGCAAACCGGTCCCGCCGCGGCGCCCGCCGAACCCTTCAAACTCGGCACGTTCGAGATTGCCGGTGAGCCACGCATCGGCCTCGTGCTCCAGGACACGCTGATTGTCGACGTGCACGCCGCCAACCGCGCGCTCGAACGGAACCCCGCCTACCCGGCCATGCCGATGCCGGGCGACATGCGCGAGCTGGTGGGTCAGTACGAATACGGCCTCAAGTACCGGCTCTACGAAATCGTCACCGACATCATCTCGAACCGGCGCCTGACCGCCAGCCCGCGGCCGGGCTACGTCCACGACGTCGCCACCGTGCGCACGCTGCCGCCACTCATGCCGCGCAAGATCCTCAACGCGGCCGTGAACTTCTACAGCCACGTCGGTGAAGGCGGCTCACCCGAAGAACAGAAGAAGGCCGCCGAAGAACGGCGGCGCACGCGCGGCGTGCCCTACCTGTTCCTCAAGCCCACCGAAGGCGCCATCATCGGCCACGGCGATAACGTCGTCATTCCCTACGGACGCGATCGTATCGACTGGGAAGTGGAACTGGGCATCGTCATTGGTCGTGCGGCGAAGTACGTGCCCGCGACGAAGGCGGCCGAACACATCTTCGGCTACACGGTAACGGTGGACATCTCGGATCGCGGCGGGCGTCCGCCGGATTCACGGCCGGGATCCGACTGGTTCGTCGGCAAGGGCCACGACACGTTCGCCCCCATGGGGCCGTGGATTGTCCCGAAGGAGTTTTACGGCGACCCGATGACACGGCTGCGCCAGACGCTGAGCGTTGGCGGACAGCAGATGCAGGAGGGACTGCCCGGCGACATGATCCACTCCGTCTACGAACTCATCGAGTATGCCTCGTCCATCATCACGCTGTTCCCGGGCGACATCGTCAACAACGGCACGTCCGGCGGCGTCGGCATGGGCACCGCGGTACGCGGGGAGCAGGTGTTTCTCAAACCAGGTGATGTGATCGAAGCCAGCATCGACGGCATCGGCACGTTGCGCCTGCCGGTGGTGGGAGAGCCGGAGCCGCCCGCCGGAACCGGGTCGTATCTGCCACCGGTGAGCACGTACCGGAAGCCGCAGCTTTAAGCCCCTCAGTTCACTTGTGTTGCGGGTTGTGGCGCGTTCTCAATCAGTAGCGATCGGCCAGAAATCAACGTCGTTCGGGCAATGCCGCCGGGTAAGATCTCGCCATGCATACGTCTCGATTCGTCGCCACCGTTGCCCTGGCTTCGTGCCTCGTACTGTCCGTGTCCACCAGCGCACAACAGCCGGCGCCGACGCGTCATCTCGGTCCCGTCGTGCCCAGCTTCGGCGGCGTGTTCGACGTGCCGGATCCCGTGCTGGTGCCGCCAAAGGACACCGACCTGAAGGTGCGCTTCGACGTGCGCGTCGGTCCGGATGCCGGCGAGGTCAACACCGGCTTCGACACCGTGGCCCGTTTCCTCAACATGCACGCGCGCGCCGGCGTGCCGCAGGAACGCGTGAAGGTGGCGCTCGTCATTCACGGCACCGCCGGCAAGGACACGCTGGTGAACGACGAGTACCGCCGGCGCTTCGGGAAGGACAACCCGAACGTGAAGCTGCTCGAGGAACTCAAGACGGCCGGCGTGCGCATCTACCTGTGCGGGCAGACGTCCATCGGCCGCGACCTGCCACGCGCCCAGGTGGCATCGTCCGTCGACATGGCGTTTTCGGCCATGACCGCGCACCTGGTGCTCGACAAGGAAGGCTACGTCCTCAACCCGTTTTAGAAGGTTGCTGAAAGCGGCAACCTCCAAGAGACAAGGCGGAAGGCAAAAGGCAGAACGAGCGTTTCAGGCCCCACCTGCGCCGTGTTCTGCCTTGCGCCTTGCGCCTTCTGCCTTCTGCCTTTTGCCTTTTGCCTTTTGCCTTTTGCCTTCAGGCTGCGTTCTTCAGCAGCCTCCTACAAGGCCATGGTGAACACCTGGAGCGGTCCCCAGTAGTACGGCTTCGCCGCGCCCTGACGCATCAGTTCGAGTTTGGCTGCGCGCAGAGCCGAGGCAGGCGCTTCGCCGTCGGCAATGCGGCGGTACATCTCCGTCATCAGTGTGGCGGTGGATCGATCGTCCACGTCCCACAACCCCGCCACCACGCGCTTCGACCCCGCGCGCAGGAACGCCCACGCAAATCCGACGAGGCCTTCACCGGCATACGCACGCTCGCCGGCGCTGCGGCAGGCCGACACGGTCACGAGTTCCGCCTGCAGTTGCGCGTTGGCCACGTCACGCGCATACAGTTTGTAGGCCTGCTCTGGTCCCGACAGGATGACGGCCGAATCCAGCGGGCTTTCGATGTTGGCCACGGCGTGCGATGTGAAGTGAATCATCGGAAAACGGCCGGGCTGCGCACTCGAAAACGCGCCCGGTGACGCATCCGCTCCTTCGATACGCACCACGGCCGTTGCCGGGAAGTGCCGCTGGATACCCTCCATTTCGGCGGTGGCGTAACTGAGCGCCGGAAACTCCGGTTCGCGCGGCGTCGGGTTGCCAATGAGCAACATCGCAGGCGCGGCGGCACCGCTCGTGCCAGCGCCTGCACGCACACGGCCGGGCACCCGCTGCAGCATGGCCAGCGACGGCGCCACCTGCACCGTGACGTCCTCGATCCAGTAGTGCGGCACGTCGCCAGCCGCGGGCAATGTTTCGAAGTTGACGCGGTGCAGCGCTCCGTCGGGAACGATGACCACGGGCGCGCCGCTGGCGAGACTTCCGGCCACAGGTGCGACGAGCGCGTTCCACAACGTGGCGCCGGGCGCATCCGCGGCAGCCAGTGGATCCACCAGCGTGTTGTGAATGGCTTCTTGATGCGCGGCAACGAGCGACTCCACCTCCTGCGCGGTCGGCAGCGGCACGGCCGTGATCTCCGCGCCGGTCACACGCCATACCCACGACTGCTCCGGCCCGAGCCAGTAGAACAGCAGTGTGGTGCGTGTTTGCGCGGCCAGTCGTTTCAAGGCCGCCGCCGACACACGGCCGGCGGCAGGTGCCACGCCCTGACGTTCGGCCAGCACACGCGCGCGGCTGGCATCGGCCACCTCGAGTGCGCGCTCGACTCGCCCCTGATCCATCAGGAACTCGACGTAGCTGCGATAGAACGTGATCAGTCTCGACGCAAACGAAATGCGATAGTCCGCTCGCAGTAGCGCCGATCTCGTCTGTTCTACGGTCTGAAGCGCCAACTCGAACTGCCGCGAGGCTTCCGCGGCATTGCCAGTGGCCGCTGCAAGGTTCGCCAGGCCTTCGTGGGACATCCAGCGCACGGCAGGCACGTCCTCTGCTGCCGTCAACGCCTGGCCGTAGAGAGCGCGAGCTTCCTCCGTTCGTCCACGGCCCGCGGCAATGACCGCCGACGTTACCAAGGCGTACGCGCGTCTCGACCCCGACTGGCTGGGAGCCAGTCGCGAAGCTTCTTCGTTGTAACGTTCGGCAGCATCCCAGTCGCCTGCCTGCGCGTACACTCCGGCGAGATTACGCGCCCACAGCACTGCCTCCGACGACAGTCCGGCCTCCGTGGCAATCCGAAGGGCCTCCTGCACGACTGGCAGGCCGCGACCGGCGTCGCCCTGCACGAAGTAGGTGGAACCCAACTCGCCCAACGCCTGCGCGTAATCGAGCTGCCGCCCACCCTTGTGAATCTCGATGGCTTTCTGCTGGTAGTCGATGGCACGTTCGAACTGGCCAAGCCGTGCGTAGCTGATGCCCGCGTTGTTCAGCGCCTGCCCGACAATCGTCGTGTGGTCCAACTCGTCGAGCGCAATCACGCGCTCGAACCATGGCAGGGCCTCGTCCGCACGTCCGCGCACGAGATAGCCCATGCCCATGTTGTTGAGGGCCTGCGCCTGGTGAACACGATCACCGGCTGCCGCAGCCGCGGCAATGAGCGCGTGCAGTCCCTGCTCGGCCTCCGACCATCGGCCCGACATGAACTGAAGCTGGCTGGCCAGCACATCGACGTCGAACCCGAGCGACCGATCGCCGCCCGTGCGTGCGCGGGCCGTCTCGAGCGCGCCAATGGCATCCTTCACCTCGCCGCGCAGCACATGCAGCTTGGCCAGCAGCCAATGCCGGCGCCCGTGCATCGATTCGAGTGCCGCTTCTTCCGGCGGCACTTCATCGAGCGTGGCGGCCGCGTCGTCGAGATCGAGACGCGCGAGCTGCACTTCGGCCGAGAGCAGGCGAAATCGCCAGCGGTCGATCGACACCGGCTGCCCGTCCGCCTTCGCCGCACCCGCGGCAATCAGCCGCTCGGCTTCAGCAAGCTGTCCTCGCGCCAGCGCCGCTTCTGCATCCAGCCGGATCCGTTCGAGCGAGGGCCCGGCACACGCCGCCAGCGCGACCATCGCCGCCAGGACGACGACACGCGCCATGACGCGACCTCAGAGCGACCAGGAGCCGTTGATGTCGACGTCGCTCATCGTCGCAGCGCCACCCGTCGGCGACCCCAGTTCCGCGCGCACCATCGTCAGACGGCGCGTCCCGGCCTGCACCATGAGCTCACCGAAGTAGAAACGGCCCAGGTTGGGAATGTACATCCCGTTGCTCCCAAGCGGCTTCGATCCGGGATAGGGACGATCCTTCTGCCAGCGCAGCGCCGTGACGATGGTGGTGAAGATGAGGTCCTTGTCGCCGTGCACCTGCAGGATGTCGCGATTCTCGATGACCTTTGCGCGTGTGTCGCACTTCTTGAACGCCGAGAAGTCGATGTCGACGTCCAGACGATAACGTCCGTGCACCGGCGAATCGAACGTCACGGGCGTGACCAGTGCCTCGGTCACGATCACCGACGACTCGTGGCCGGGTTTGCAGCTGCACGACTCGAGCGCGCCAACCACGTCGGCGATCTGCATGGTCGGTTCGGGCTCGTCGCCGTCCTTGATGGGCGGCGCGCCGCCAACTTCCACGCCGCGGCAACGCGCGCGCACCATTGTCGTGGCCGACAGCGCATCAGGCGCCAGCTTGCCCTGGGAGGCGCGGACCGCGTCGCGCAGGTTGTCGACGAGTCCTTCGGCCGAGGTCTCGGCCGAGCGGATACGGAAGTTGCGGCCGAACTTGATGTCACGCGCGCGCCACACCGAACGCCCGCCGACCACCGACAGGGCGCTTCCCCCGTGGGCCGCCAGCACCACGTCGTCGGGCCGTACGAATCGGCCTCCGTAGGCAGCAGCGCTTCCGTTGAACAGGTATCGGCGTGTCAGCTCCATGAGTTCTCCACGCGGCCGGCCGCGTGGAGCGGGCGCCGCTATTGTTCCGTCAGGGTGAACCGGTAGTCCGCCACGACGCGCCCGCCTTCGGCAGCCGCAACCGACAGCGTGTAGCTGCCCTCCGACGGGAACGCCGACGCGGGTACCAGCAACAGCAGCGGCGCTCCCGGGGGTGGGGCCGCCGCAGACCCGGTTGCCACCGACGTGCCGTCGGCGGCTCGGAGATCATACGCCAGCCGCGTGTCGGCGGCGATGCCGTTCACATCGAGGGCAAACGAGATGACACCGCTCGCGGGACGCGCCAGCGTCGGCACCGCGCCGCGCGAGGCCGCACGCAACGTGAGCGGCGCCAGCGCCTGCGGCCCCACCACCTGATCGCGCAGGCCGGGTACGACGACCAGCGTCTGATACCCGGTGGCCAGCGCCAGGGTGGCGGCCACGGCCCACGGCAGCAGCCGGCCCATCGAGCCGCCGAATGCACGTGATGTCGACGGATCATGAACAGCGGCGGGCGCCATCGCGGGACTGACTGCCGGCAGCAGGCCCGCGGCCACGCCGTCCTGCATCACGCCGCCCAGGCGGACGGTGTCGGCGCACTCCGCGCAGTCGAAGTAGTGCTCCTCGAACTGGAAGCGCTCCAGCTCGGGCATCTCGTCCAGCAGATACCGTTCGGCGGCGTGCGTGGCAACGGCCCGATCGTGCGTCATGACCTCAGGCTTCCTGTTCCCGGACATACATCTCGCGAAAGCGGCCCTTGGCCCGGTGCAGCAGGACGCGCAGATAGTTCCGATCGACGCCCAGCTCGCGACATATCTCGTCTTTGTCCCGTTCCTCGAAAAACAGCCATCGCAGCAGCTCCCGCTCCTTGTCGGGCAGGCCCAGCAGCGCACGCTGCACGCGCGCCCGGTCCTGCTCCACCATCAACCCCGATTCCGCGCTCGGCCGCTCTTCGTCCACCGGGTCGTGATGCTCCGGCAACTGGTCGGCCCGGCTGCCCGCCCGGTAGGTCTCGAACAGCACGTTGTTACAGACCCCGTTGACGAACGCTCCCAGGCTTTCGGCCGACGCCAGCCCACCTTTCTCCTTGAGGGTGGTGAGCACCCGCCGGAACGTCTCCTGCCGGGCGTCCTCGACCAGGGCCGGCGACCGGAGCCGCGAACGGAGCTTCATCGTCAGCAAATCGCCGAAATAACGGACGAAATGCCGTTCGGTGTCGGGATCGCCGGCAATCAGGCGGTCCACATAGGCACGGTCGAACTCGAAACGCGTGAGCTGCAAGGGAGGCATCGTACCCCAGCCCCGCCGCTCGTCAACTGGTGACAGGAGGGGGAGATACGTTTCATCCGTTTTTGGACTGAAACGTACCGTCTGCTCGTGTCACCAACCCGTGTGACTGGCGTCCCCGTCCCGAACGTGTCGTCGTTCCGCGGCGGGGTTGGCGTGGTTTCGGGGGTTGTGGCCATGACGGAGCGAGAAGACGTGGTGTTGGTGGGTAACAGCGAGGCGGCGCGGCGGCTGGATGTGGAAATCCGGATGGCGGCGCGGACCGATGCCAAGGTGCTGGTCACGGGCGAAACCGGCGTGGGCAAGGACCTGGTGGCGCAGTTGCTGCACCGGCGCAGCACCCGGGCGGCCGTGCCGCTGCGCACCATCAACTGCGCGGGGCTGCCGGACACGCTGCTCGAGTCGGAGCTGTTCGGTCACGTCCGCGGCAGCTTTACCGGTGCGTTCCGCGATCGGTCGGGCATGCTCGAAACCGCGGACCGGGGCACGGCGTTTCTGGACGAAGCCGGCGAGATGAGCCTGCGGATGCAGGGCATGCTGCTGCGTTTCCTCGAAACCGGCGAGGTGCAGCGGGTGGGCTCCGAGCGTGCGGCACGGCGCGTCAACGTGCGTGTGATTGCCGCCACCAACCGGAACCTGTCGCAGATGGTGGCCGACGGGACCTTCCGCGAGGACCTCTACTACCGCCTCAACGTCATCCGTATCCACGTGCCGCCGCTGCGCGAGCGGCGCGACGACATTCCCGTGCTCGCCGGGCACTTCCTCCAGCTCTTCGCGCGGCAATATGCCTGCGAGGCGCGCGTCATCACGCCGGCGGCGCTGGAGGTGCTGCGCGACTATCGCTGGCCCGGCAACGTTCGCGAGCTCAAGAACGTGATGGAGCGGCTGGCCGTCAAGGCTCCGGGCGAAGCCGTCCTGCCCGAACACCTGACCTCGGACTGCCCGGGTACGCGGCCGGCACCCGACGCGATTGCCGCCAGGCCCACGCCCGAACCAGGTCCCGCCGTGTTGGTTCGGCGCATGGTCGACGAGGGCGAATCGTTCTGGACGCTCGTGCACGCGCCGTTCATGCAGCGCGACCTCTCGCGTGCCGACCTCCGAGCCGTCGTCCGGATGGGCCTCGAGCGGACATCCGGCAGCTATCGCCTGCTGGTGGAGCTGTTCAACATGGCGCCCGAAGACTACAAACGATTCCTCGGCTTCCTGCGCAAGCACGACTGCCATGTGCCGTTCCACCCGTTCCGGGTGGTGCGGTCTGCCCACACCGTGTCACTGGCCGCACCGGCCGAGTATCGGCACGCGGCGTACGCAGCCCTCTGAACGTGCATGGTTCGGCCCACGCACCGTCTGACGTGCGCGACCCGATCACCCGATCGCACGCGTCGCGACGATGTTGCCGACGGCTCCTGCTGATCTGCGTTTACTGACCCACGGCGGCGCGGGCCCGAACGGCGGCGGAGTCCTCCCCCGCCGTCTCGGATACGCTGCGGTCCTCCGGGGCCACGAACAGACCAGCCGCCACCACCTGCCGTCCGGCATCGCCCGGCAGCAGGGCTCGCGCCTGTCCGCGGAGCTGAAACGCCGGATCTTCCACGTGCAGGTGGTTGTAGTGGCCGGGCACGCGCCACAGCACGCGATAGCCGGCACGCCGCATGGCGTCCGCCAGCTCGTCCGGCGCCGAAGAATGAAGGTCGAGGGCCAGCCCCTCGTAGTGGGCCGACCGCCGCGCATGCACGTGGTCGTTGGCCGACACCACGCGCACGGACGCACCCGTCCGGCGCGCCCAGATGTCTGCCAGATCGAGGATGCGCAGTGCTTCCCGCGAGGTCAATCGCACTCGCTCACGCAGTCCGCGGATTACTGCTGAGCGCTGAAAGGGGGCAGTGTGTAGCCTTGCGCCGCGAGTAGTTGCCTGACACCTTCGAGCGCCTTGCCCTGCGTTTCGACGGCATCCGCCAGCCGTGCGTTGGCCGCCAGCAGCGCGTCGGTCGTCCGGCGATGTTCGGTAATGAGGAAGGCCACCACACCGGCTGCCAGCAGCCAGGGCAGGATGGCGGATTTGAACTCGGCCCAGAACAGATGCATCCGATAATCCTCCACCTCATCCACTACGCGCCGCTGGGAGTCGGGCGTAAGGACACATGAGGCGAGACGCGGGCGCCGGGGAAGGAAGCGTCAGTATAGCAGCGCCAGCCATCACCCCCACGCTCTCCAGACCGCTGTACACGAACGTCCGTGCATCGCGCGGGCTCGGCTACAATCCATCATCGAGAGGGAGCGACCAATGGTCAACCGAACCACTCGCCGGACCATGTTGAAAACCACCGGGGCCGCCGCGGCCGGCCTCGGGCTCGCGGGTTTCCCCGCCTGGGCGCTGCCCGCGCTCGCGCAGGGCGAAACGCTGGTGCCGTTTGCCGACTGGCCGGCAGACTTCAACGCCAACCCCTCACCGGAGCGGCGGCTCTTCAATACGCAGTCCATTGCCGGCGCCATGACGCCGCCGAACCAGTTCTTCACCACCCAGCACTACGGCCACCCGGTGGTGGACGCGGCCACGTTCCAGCTGAAGGTGTCGGGCCTGGTCAACTCCACGCTCTCGCTGTCACTGAACGATCTGCGCTCGATGGGCAGCACCGAAACCATCTGCGGCTTCGAATGTTCCGGCAACCGTCGTCCGCTGCAGGCGCTCATCAGCAACGGCCAGTGGACGGGCGTCCCCTTGAAGACCGTGCTCGAACGTGCGGGCCTGGACCCGCGTGCCCGCGAAATCGTGTTTTTCGGTGCCGACAAAGGGCCGGAGGACGTGGAGTTCCGCGCGCAGAAGTTCAGCGTCGAGCAGCAGTACGGCCGCAGCATGACGCGCGACGCGGCACTCTCCACCGATGCGCTGCTGGCCTACGCGCTCAACGGCGAGCCGCTCACGCGCCATCAGGGCGCGCCACTGCGTCTCGTCGTGCCCGGCTGGTACGGCGCACCCAACGTGAAGTGGCTGGCCGAGATTCACGCGCAGGAGGATCAGTACCTCGGCAAGTTCCAGGCGCGCTGGTACCGCACGCTCAAGGGCGAGATGATCAACGGCGAGCTGAAGTGGGTCGAACGCGCCATCACGCACCTGCAGCTCAAGTCGTTCGTGGCCCGCGTCACCAGAGCCGGCAACCAGCACACGGTGCTGGCCGTCGTGCTCAACGACGGCACCCCACTCAAAACCGTCGAACTGAAAATTGACGATGGGCCGTGGCAGGCGATGACGGCGGACCCGTCGACCACGGCGAAGCACGGGTGGAAGTTCTACACCTACACGTGGACCGGCGCCGCTGCGGGCGAACACACGCTGATGTCGCGTGTCACGGATGCAGCGGGTCAGGTGCAGCCCACCGAGCAGGACCTCGAACACAAGAAGACGTTCCTCGAGGACAACTCGCAGCACCCGCGGCGCGTGACGATCGCCTAAGCGCGGCCCCGTCAGGGCCTGGCTTCAGGCCCGAGGACGCGGAACTCGGCCACGGCCCACGGTTCGTCCGAATGCCCCACCTGGCGTACCCGGATGAACCGCGCCGTGACCGGCGCAAACTCGAACATCACACGCACGTGAAGAGGGTCCCCCACCGCTGTCGCCAACGACGGCGCGGCCCCTTCTCCCCGCCAGACGTCCAGCCACGTCTCGCCGTCCCCTGAGGCGCTCACGACGACCTCGCGGGGGAAGGCGCCCGGAAACGCCCCCAGGCTCATCATGACCGCCGCCACCTGCACCTCGCCTTCGAGTTCGGCCTCGAGTTGTTCGTTGCCGGACTGCCGGGAGACGGACCAGGCCGTGCGCCGCTCGTCATCCAGCGCATGCGACACCCGAGTCTCGTCATCGTCCGACGCTTCGTCCGTCCCGGCATCCGGATGAGCCGACAACGAGGTCAACGGCAACATCCGCTGTGGGTCCGGCGCTTCGAATGCCGGCAACGGTCGCGAACCACGAACCGCCACGTGGTGCGTGTCCGTCGACTCGAGGTGTGACACGTCCGGCAGCGACGCCACCTGAGCCACCACGTCGGCATCCGCGTGTTCACGCGACACGAAGATGGCCAGCGGTGTTTCGGTCGGCAACGCATCGAGCACGTCCAGCCGCCCTTCTTCCAGCGCACCTCGAAGGACGCTGTAGTGCGGCGGATCATAGCCGCTGAGTCCGTTGACGATGGGATGTTCGTGCTGCGTGGCCCGATACATCGTGGCAGCGTCCTCGAATACGCCCATCGGCCATTCCACGATCACGGCATCTCGTGGGACATCCGCTGGAATCGCGAGCGGTGCCGGTGCGGATGCCACCGGGAAGGGCCGCACCCAGCCGTCCAGCAGGATGCCACCGGATGCCAGCACCACCAGCAGCAGGCGCGCCGCCGGCGCCAGGCGTGCACCGAGCCGCGCCGCGGCTATTGCCGCCACCACCGACAGCGTGAGCGCGGCAAGCATGGCGAAGCGGCTGGGCGCACGGAAGCCGCCGTCGAAACCGGGCAGCCACATCAACCAGGCATAAGGCGCTTTGTACAGCACGCGCTCGCCCGCCAGCCGTGCCGTCGGCCCCAGCGCAAACATCCACATCAGCAGCGTCGCCAGCGCGTAGAAGACCAGCAGCGATTTCCGGCGCCACGCGTCGAGCAGCGCCGGTGAAGTGAGACCGTAAACCAGCAGGAACAACGTGGCCATCGACAGCGGCTTGTAGGCCTGGCTCAACGACACGCGAAGTGGGCCCAGTTCGAAGGCCGAGGGTCCGAACACACCAGGAATCAGTGCCACACCCATGAAAGCCAGCGCGAGCACGAGCAACGCCTGGCGCACGCGGGACTGCCGCGCCGATACTCGGTGCCCGGCATATGCGCGCCACAACGCCACGCCTGCCAGCGCCACGCACGTCACTCCCGGAAACACCGCGCCCTCGGGTGTCTGCCACGACTCTGGCGCATTCCAGAACCACAGCATGCGCGGCGGCGTCAGGAATCCGCGCAGGTCGGCACTGAACATCTCGATGTCCACGATCGAGCGGGCAAGTCCCAGTGCCGTGTGGATGTCGCGATAACGAAGCAGCACCGGCACCAGTGGAACGAACGGCACCAGCAGCGCGCTTCCCAGCCACACGTAGCGCCTCACCGGCAGATCGCGCGGCAGAAACCAGAACAGCCATGCGCCAATGAGCACGCCGATGAAGAAAAAGTAATAGCCGGTGGTGAAGCCCGTCAGTGTGAGGCTAACGGCAAGCGCGATATGCCAGGCGGTGCGCCCGGTGTCCACCGCACGGTGCAGGGCCAGCAGCACGACGGGCAGCCAGAACGACGCCAGCAGCTCGAGATGCGGCAGATGGTCCGCACGGAAGGGGGCAAACCCGAAGGCCAGGCCGCCAATGAACGCCACGCCGCGACGGCCCGTCAGCGTGTACGTCAGTGCATAGGCAGCCGCCGCTGACAGCACGAACGTGAGGAGGAACACCACGTTGTGTGCGGCCAGCGGTGTGACACCCGCAAGAATGATCGGTGTGGCAATCAGTCCCAGCCCGACACGGTGATCCGAAAACGCCATGGCCCCTGGAGCGGGGACGAACATCGGCCCGTTCCACCAGGCGTCCGTGAACGGAACGGTCTTTGCGTTCCACCAGAGCACCCAGGTAGAGAGCAGCGGATCGCCAACGTCGTGTGGTGCAACGCTTGCCAGATTGATGACGAGCGGCCAGGCGAAGACCACTGTCACGAATACGTACGCAACGACCGCCGGAGCGTGACGGGCCAGAGCCTTCACTGGAGGCATTGTATGGGAAAGGCACAAGGCACAAGGCACAAGGCACAAGGCACAAGGCACAAGGCACAAGGCAAAATCAACCGAGGCGCTTCGACGACCTCAGCGTTGCCAGTCCCAGCACGACCAGTCCCCATGTCAGCAGCGCCACGGCCTGCGGCCACAGCACGTCAAGGCCCAGACCTTTCAGGAAGATGCCACGGACAATGACGAGGAAATAACGAAGCGGGATGAGATAGGTGGCGGGCTGAATCCACGCCGGCATGTTCTCGATCGGGAAGACGAAACCCGAGAGATAGATCATCGGCATCAGGAAAAAGAACGTGGTCGTCAGCATCGCCTGCTGCTGCGTGTTGGAGATGCTCGAGATGAACAGACCCAACCCAAGCGTGCACAGCAGATAGATGAGGCTCATGCCAAACAGCAGCGGGATGCTGCCGCGCATGGGCACCTGGAACCAGAACAGCGCCACCACCAGCACCAGCACGACGTCCACGATGCCAATGAGCGCGTACGGCAGGAGTTTGCCGGCAATCAGCTCCCAGCGTGCCAGCGGTGTCACGTTCAGCTGCTCGAGCGTCCCCACCTCTTTCTCCCGGACGATGGCCATGGCCGAGAGGTTGGTGGTGACCACCAGCAGCAGGAGCGCGACGATGCCTGGGATCATGAAGTCGCGGCTTTCGAGACGCGGGTTGAACCAGACGCGCATCTCCACCGACACGGGCGGCACCGGCGCGCGGCTGCCCGGCGCCAGCTCCTGCGCATATCCCGCCACCAGCGCGCGGGCGTAGCCCATCGCGACATTGGTGGAGTTGGAGTCGGTACCATCCGCCACCACCTGCAGCGCCACCGGCCGCCGCGCCTGCACGTCGCGGCCGTATCCGGCAGGAATGCTGAGCGCCATCCACGCGTCGCCGCGATCCAGCCACGGATCGATGGCGTCGGTGGAATCGAGCAAACCCACCAGCTTGAAGTTCTCAGACGCCTGAAAGCGGGCAATGAGCCGGCGGCTGTCGGCCGACCGGTCCGCGTCCACGACCACCAGCGGCACGTCCTTCACGTCCGTCGTGGCGGCGTATCCAAGCACACCAAGCTGGATGATGGGCGCCATGACGACAATCCCCAGCAGACGCGGGTCCTGCCGCAGTTCCAGCAGTTCCTTCCAGACGAGAAACAGCACACGCCGCATGGCTTCAGGCCCCCCGCACCACGGCGCGCCGCGGCACGCGAGGCACCCACTCGCGGCTCAGGCGCAACGATGCCAGACCGAGCATGACGATGGAAAAAATTCCCAGCGCGACCAATTGCTCCCAGAACGCCGGCAGCCCTGCGCCTTTCAGCACGATGCCGCGCAACGCCACGAGAAAGTAGCGCGCCGGAACGATGTGACTCACCACCTGGATGGGAAGCGGCATGCTCGACAGCGGAAAGATGAATCCCGACAGGATGAACGTCGGCAGGAACGACGAGAGCAGCGCCATCTGGAACGCGACCTGCTGCGACGTGGCGACGGTGGAAATCAGCAGCCCCTGCGCCTGAGCGCCAATCAAAAACAGCAGAATCGACCCGCACAGCAGCAGCCACGATCCGCGCATGGGCAGGTCGAATAGCAGGCGTGCCGCGAACAGGATGAGCAGCGCCGATACGAACGACAGCGCCAGGTACGGCAGCGTCTTCCCCAGGATGAACGACACCGCTCCAATCGGCGACATCCTCACCTGCTCCATCGTCCCGCGCTCCTTCTCGCGGACGACCGACAGCGCGGTGGAGACGACCGCCGTGATCATGGCAATGAAGGCGATGAGACCGGGCACCAGGAACAGCGTGCTGCGAAGCTGCGGGTTGTACCAGATGCGAGGTTCGAGCGACAGCAGCAGCCCGGCGCCTCCCGGCTGCGCGCCTACGGGTTGACGGGACAGCCCCGACAGGACGATGGCACCTGAGTATTCGGCGACGAGCGTCTGCGCATATCCCATGACGGTGGAGGCCGTGTTGGCGTTGTCGCCATCCACAATCAGCTGTACCGTCACGGGGCGTCCGCTGCGCACGTCACGTTCGAAGGCGGATGGAATCACCAGCACGGCGCGAGCCTGGTTGCGATCCACCAGGTCGACAATCTCCCGGTCGCCATCCACATAGCCCACGAGTTCGAAGTAGCCGGAGTTCACGAAGGCCGACACCAGCTCGCGGCTCTGACGGCTGCGGTCGAGATCCTGCACGGCCAGCCGGATGTCGCGCAAATCGAAGGTGAGCGCATAGCCGTAAAGCAGCAGAATGAACGTCGGGAAGACGAGCAGGATGGCCAGCGTTCGCCGATCCCGGAGAATCTGGTGCATCTCCTTGACGGCAACGGCGTGGATGGCGCGAATCACGCGGCGTCTCCTGCCCGCTCGACCACGTCCAGGAAGACGTCTTCGAGCGAAGGGGCCACTCGAGCCACCCCGCGGACTTCGATGCCGGTGCCATCCAACGCTTCACGGACCACACGCTCGGCGTCGTGATCGCCACGAAGCACGGCGTGCACGGCGGTGCCGAACAACGTCGTCTTTTCCACGGCGCTGGCGCGGTCCAGCGCCTCCATGGCGGCCACGGGCTGCGAGGCGAGCACTTCGACAATTGGACGCTGCTGGAATGCCTGCTTGAGTTCGGTGGCGGTGCCGAGCGCCGCCAGCCTGCCGGCATGGATGATGGCAATGCGGTGGCAGTGTTCGGCTTCGTCGAGATAATGCGTGGTGACGAGAACGGTGGTGCCCTCGTCTGACATCCGATCGATGAGATCCCAGAAGTGCCGGCGCGACAGGGGATCCACTCCGCCGGTGGGCTCGTCCAGAAACACGATGGGCGGCTCGTGCAGGATGGCACATCCCAGCGCCAGGCGCTGCCGCCAGCCGCCGGGCAAATCGCGCGTGAGCGTCTGCTCGCGTCCGCGGAGATTGGCCATGTCGAGCACGAACTGCCGCCGCTCGGCAAACCGTTCTCCTGACAACCCGTAGATGCCGCCGTAAAAGCGGATGTTCTGGTCCACCGTCAACATCTCGTAGAGCGAAAACTTCTGCGACATGTAGCCGATGCGGCGCTTGACGGCCTCCGGAGATTTGGCCACGTCTACGCCGTCAACCATGGCCGTACCGGACGAAGGCCGCAGCAGTCCGCACAACATGCGAATGGTGGTGGACTTGCCCGCGCCATTGGCGCCGAGGAAGCCGAAAATCTCCCCCGCCCCGACCGAGAACGACAGGTCGTCCACAGCCGTGAAGTCGCCGAACCTGCGGGTGAGCCGCTGGACGTCGATGGCAGGCATCGTGATTACGGACGGGCCAGCGCCCGCTGAAGGCGCGCTTCTGCCAGCCGGACGTTGGCCAGCGCACGCGCGCGCGACAACTCGGCGTGCAGCAACTGGTCCTGCGCCACGAGCACGTCGGTCGTGGTCGCCACACCCACGGCGAACCGTTCGCCCAGCACGCGCCGCGCTTCGGCGGCCGCACGCACGCCCTCGTCTGCCGCCTGCACTGACGCCAGACTCGAACGCAGGTCGAGAACACGTTGGCGGACGTCGGCATCGACCATCGTCTCGAGATCCTTGAGGCGTTCTTCCGCGGCCCGGGCAGCCGCCAGCGCTTCGGCGGTTTCTGCCTTGGTACGCCCGCTGTCGAAGATGTTCCACGTCACCGTGACGCCGGCTTCCCACGATGTCTGCCAGATACCCTGTCTGGGGAAAATCTTCGCGTTCGGGTTGGCGAAGTCGGAGCCCGCGGCCAGCGCCACGGTGGGCTTGCGGCCGGCCGCCGCGGCCTGATGACGAGCCCACGCGCCGAGAATACGCTGCTCGATGGCGCGCTGTTCGGGACGCTGTCCGAGCGCTTCGGCCACCAGCGCACTCACCTGCGTCTGTTCGGAGAATGCGGCCGGCGTGTCCAGGCGATCCGCGAGGACGAGTTCCGTGTCCGGTTGAAGTCCGGTGAGGCGTCGAAGGTCGATGTGCGCGGAGTCGCGCTGATTGACCGTTTCGATGAGCTGCAGGCGCTCCCGCGAACGCTGCGCCTCGAACGTCAGCACGTCGCTGGGAGGCACGAGGCCCACCGTCAGCCGCTCCCGCGCGTCGGTCACCTGCGCCTCGGCACGCTCGACGGACGCTTCGAGCACACGAACGGCTTCCTGCGCGGTCACGGCCGCCCAGTAGGCACGCTGCACTTCGAATCGCAGGTCGGCGCGCGCCGTGTCGAGGTCCGCACCCAGCGCACCAACCTCCGCGGCCGCGGCCCGTTCCAGCGCGCCGGCGCGGCCAGCCGTGTAGATGGGCCACTGCGCCGCCACGCGCGTCACGACGTTGTCCGGGATGTTGGGGAACACCACGCGCGTTCCGCCAGTGGGCGTGGGGAACCCCACCTCCTCCACTTCGTTCGTCCGCGTGTAGCCCGCGGACGCCACGGCGCTCGGGCGAGACGAGGCACGCCGCAGCTGCACGGTGGCGCGCGCGCCGTCCTGCCGTGCCTGCACTTCCGCCAGCCGATGGCTGGCCTCGAAGGCCCGCGTCACCGCGTCGGTGAGCGTGAGATGGACCACGGGCTGCCCCCAGGCGGACGACGTGACAACAGCGAGCAGCGCTATTGCGAACAGATGCGTACGAATCATGGCGTTACGCTTTCAGTGAGCCGGGCAACGAACACGTCCTCGAGCGACGGAACAATGGGCCGAATGGCGGCGGAGCCGGTATGCGTGCCGGCCAGCACGTGATCGAGAAGACGGCGAGCCTCGTGCGGGTCGGCGGCGTCCATCCACGCATGAAGCCGATCACCAAACCCGAACACACGCATGCCCGGCACGTGCGCCTGTTCGATATGGAGCGCCGTCTGCCGCGGCCGATCGACCATTACCTCGAACCACTGTCCCGGCAGCGACTGGCGGAGGCGTCCTGGTTCGTCGAGAGCCAGCACACGCCCTTCGTGCAGCATGGCAATCCGGTGGCAGCGTTCGGCTTCGTCCAGGTACGGCGTGGACATGAGGATGGTGATGCCCTGCTCGACGAACTGGCTGAGCAGCTTCCAGAACTCGCGGCGCGACACCGGATCGACGCCCGTTGTCGGTTCGTCCAGCAGAATCACGTCCGGCTCGTGGACCAGCGTGCACGCCAGCGCGAGTTTCTGCTTCATGCCACCCGACAGCCGATCGGCCAGGCGGCTGCGGAACGGCGTGAGGTGCGTCAGGTCGAGAAGACGATCCCGTTGTGCGTGATAGTTGGCCACGCCGTGAATTTCGGCGAAGAAGGCAATGTTCTCGTCGATGCTGAGATCGCCATAGAGGCTGAAGCGCTGCGACAGATAACCAACGGCATGGGTTACGGCATGATGCTCGGCAACGGGATCGTGACCGAGGACGCGCACCTCCCCTTCGTCGTGGTGCAGCAGGCCGCACAGCAGTCTGATGGTCGTGGTCTTGCCGGCGCCATCGGGTCCGATGAGGCCGAACATCTCGCCGCGGCCCACATGAAACGTGACCTCGCGCAGTGCGTCGACGGCACCGTACCGCTTGCTCACGCCGCGAACATCGATGGCGTGCGTCGCGTCCACGGTCATGGCACCGGCGACAGCGCGAGTTCCGCTTCCACCGGCATGCCCTGTTTGAGGATGCCGTCGCGGTTGTCCACGGCAATGCGCACGCGGTAGACCAGCTTCGACCGTTCGTCGGCGGTCTGGACGTTCCGGGGTGTGAACTCGGCTTTCGGCGAGATGTAGCTGACGCGTCCGGCCAGTGGCGAACCTCCCGCGTCCGTGTACACCCGTGCGTCCTGTCCCAGACGCAGTCGAGGCACCGCAGGCTCGGGCACGAACACGTCCGCCCAGGCATCATCCAGGTTCACCACCACCGCAATGGGTGTCCGTGGCGCAATGACTTCTCCTGGCTCCACCAGTTTTTCGGTGACGATGCCGGTGGCCGGCGAGACGAAGGTCGTGTCGGCGAGACCTTTGTCGAGAATGGCCAGTTGCGCGTCCGCTGTCGCCACACGCGCCTGCGCGGCGTCCACCTCTTCGCGACGGGAACCGGCCTTGAGCCGATCGAGTGCATCGGCTGCCGCCGCAGCCCGCCCTTCCGCGGCGGCCACGCGTTCACGCGCCACATCCCGTCTGGTTGCCGCATCGTCCCGCTGCTTGCGCGAGCCGGAGTTGGAAGCCAGCAGCGCTTCGAAGCGGCCGAGGTCCTGCTGTGCCGACTCGAGTTCGGCGCGCGCGGCGGCGACGTCGGCCCGCGCCGCGGTGTGCTGTGACTCGGCTTGCCGAATGTCTTCCGCTCGCGCGCCGGCGCGTACCAGACGCAGGTTGGCGTCGGCTTGCGCGCGCTCTGCCCGTGCGCGGGTGATCGCCAGTTCGATGTCGCGGGCGTCGAGCGTCAGCAACGTCTGCCCCTGCTCCACGCGGTCACCTTCCCTGACCGCGAAGGTGAGCACACGTCCGCCGGCGTCGGGTGCCAGCCGGGTTTCCGTAGCCTCGGCGTGGCCGGAGGCGCGCAACACGTTCTCTGGTGCGGGCTCGGTGCAGGCGGCAGCCAGGAGCGGAACGATCAGGAGGGTGAGGGTGCGTGTCATGGAAGGCTGGGCTCCAGGGAAAGCAGGCGAAGGGCGCCCTGCTGCATGTGAGCGAGGATGTCGGCGCGGGGCACCTGCACGAACATGGGATAGTCCTGGCGCCCCGGTGCGGCACCGGCGCGTTCGCGGGCGCCGTTGAGCAGGACGGGCGCAATGATCGACATATAGGCCAACACCGGATTGATACGGCGGAAGCGGCCTTCCCGGTGACCGTCGTCGAGAATGCGCGCGAAGTTGGTGAAGACGGTGCGCATGCGGCTGAAGGTCTGGAGGTCCAGCCGCGGCGCGCCTTCGGCCATTTCGCGCAGCATGAGCGGGGGGAACCAGGGCCGTTCGGCGGCCTGTTCGACGAAGAGGCGGACGAACGCGGCCAGGCGCTGCTCGGCGGGCGCCGGTTCGGCGGCAATGGCGGCGACGTGCTCGCTGACGGCGTCCAGCATCTCGACGACGATGGCGCGGTAGAGGGCGAGTTTGTCGTCGAAGTGGTAGTAGAGCATGGCCTTGTTGAGACCGGACGCGGCGGCGATGTCGTCGACGCCAACGCCGTCGAAGCCGCGGTCGGCGAAGAGGTCGGCGGCGGCGGCAAAGACGCGTGTGCGTGAGTCGGGGGGTGCGGGTCGGGGGCGGCGAACGGCTCTGGGCATATTAACTAACTAGTTAGTTACCCTATACCAACAGAACTTCTTTCCGCCAGTCTGCCGTGCACTACGATGGGCCGAGTCCCGTGACCAGCACCAGCACAACCGGAACGAGGCCCTCACCATGACCATCGTGCTGGCCGGCGGATCCGGCTTCCTGGGCCGCGCCCTTCAGGCCCATTTCGCCCGCGACCACATCGTCCGCATCCTCACGCGCCAGCCCGGACC
>CAZZGM010000008.1:0-7572 GCA_964653955.1 uncultured Bifidobacteriaceae bacterium
ATGCTTCGGCCCGGTCCTGCGGCACGGGCGTTTCAGGAGTCGACCAGACGGGCCCGCCAGTGGAGCGTATCAACGAACACGCGAGTGCCGGCCGGCACTCGCGGGACGTCTTACCGCTGATCGGGACCCGATGGCTGGCGCAGAATCTGGCGGACGGGATCGGGCAGCAGCCGCTGTCCCAGCTTCCAGCACGTGCCGCACGCGTTGCAGTCGTAAAAATGAATGGGCATCTGCGGCATCGAGGCCGCCTGCGGCCGGAACGCGCCGCTGCCGATTTCGGTGTCGACCCAGACGAGCGTGGCGCCACATTCCGGGCAGGGTGGATCGGGCGGGCGGGACGCGGAGTCGTTGGTCATGCGCGTCATCAGCCTACAATAGCCGCGCCATGACCAACCTCGCTTCAGCTCGTCCATACCTCGCCCGGCTGGCCACGCTGTGTGTGACAGCCGGTCTCGCGGCCTGCAGTCCCGCGGCACCTCCTCCGGTTTCGAACGCCACGGTGTACGAAGGCGCGCGCCTCATCGACGGCAACGGTGGCCCCGCCATCGAAGGGGCCGTGCTCGTGGTCGAAGACGGACGTTTCACCGCGGTCGGCGCGGCCGGCCAGGTGCAGGTGCCCGCCGGGGCCGCACGCGTCGACCTCAGCGGCAAGACCGTGATGCCCGCGCTCATCGATACGCACGTCCACCCGTCGACGGAACGGGACGTCATTACCACGCAGTTGCAGTCGAAGGCGGCCTTTGGCGTGAGCGCCGTGCTGAGCATGGGGCTCGACGGGCCGGTGGCGTTCGACATCCGCAATTCGCCCATTCCCGGTGCGTCGCGGCTGCTGACGGCCGGCCGAGGCATCACGCGCCCGGAGCCTGGGCGCTCCGAAGTGCCGTACTGGATCGACACACCCGAAGAAGGGCGCAAGGCCGTTCAGGAACTGGCGAGCCAGAAGGTGGACATCGTCAAAATCTGGGTCGACGACCGCGACGGCAAGTTCCCCAAGCTCACCCCCGAACTGTATGGCGCCGTGATTGACGAGGCGCACCAGGCCGGGCTGCGCGTGGCCGCCCACATCTACTCGCTCGAAGACGCCAAGGGGCTGCTGAAGGCCGGCATCGATGCCTTTGCGCACGGCATACGGGACCGCGACGTGGACGACGAGTTCATGACCATGCTCGAGGCGCGGCCGGACCTCGTGCTCATCCCCAACATGCCGGATCGCGGCGTGGCCACCGACATGTCGTGGCTGAAGGGGCGCATTTCCGACGGAGAACTGGAGAAGATACAGGCCGCGGCCACGGATCGTCCTGCGGCCCAGCAGTCGTTCGGCATCCAGGCACGCAACCTGGCACGGATGCATGGCGCCGGCGTGAAGGTGGCCATGGGCACGGACGGCTTCTCCGCCTGGAGCCACCACATGGAGATGGCCGACATGGCGGCATCGGGCCTGACGCCCGCCGAGGTCATCGTCGCCGCCACGAAGACATCCGCCGAGTTCCTGCGCCTTGCCGACAGCGGCACCATCGAAAGCGGCAAGCGTGCGGACTTCATCGTGCTCGACGCCAACCCGCTCGACGACATCACCAATACGCGGCGCATCGACGCCGTGTATCTGGAAGGCACGCGCGTCGGCCAGTAGGAACTTCGGCGTTCCGGCTCCGGCTATTCTCCGGAGCCGGAGCGCCGGCGGGTTCCCAGGTCGCGCCGGACGGCGGCCAGAAACAAATCCAGCAGCGGCCGGGACGGTCCGGCCCGCCACACCATGCCAAGCTGCGTCGTGGCGCGCGGGATGTTCTTGTACACCACACCCGACCAGCCCATCTGCGACACGCCAGCCGGCACGATCGTGACACCCAGTCCCGCACCCACCAGCCCGACCGTCGTATAGGTTTCGTGGCTTTCCTGGGCCACGCGCGGCGTAAACCCCGCGCCGCGGCAGAGCTGCATCACCTGGTCGTACAGCAGCGGCGCAATGGATCGGGGGAACAAGACCCACGGGTCGGTGGCCAGCGCCGACAGCGGCACACGGACCTGTCCGGCCCGGGGATGTTCGTGCGGCAACGCCAGCACCAGCGGTTCACGCAGGATGGGTTCCACCACGAGACGCGGGTCGGTTTCCGGCTCGCGCAGCAGTCCCACGTCCAGCTCATCGTCCAGCAGGGCCGCCGTCTGGCTGGCCGAACCCAGTTCGCGCAGGTCCAGCCGGACGAGTGGATACCGTGTACGGTAGCGGCGGACGACGTGCGCCAGCGACGACAGCATGAGCGTGGGGGCAAATCCCACACGCAGTTCGCCCACTTCACCACTCCCCGCCTGCCGTGCGGTCACCAGCGCCGCTTCCACGTCACGCAGGATGCGCCGCGCCGACTCGTGCAGCGCGCGTCCGGCGTCGGTCAGCGCCACACGGCGGCTGTTCCGATCGAACAGGCGCACGCCCACGGCCTCTTCCATCTGGCGAATCTGCAGGCTCAGCGGCGGCTGCGACAACCCCAGCCGCACCGCGGCGCGGCCGAAATGCAGCTCCTCGGCAACCACGCAGAACGACCGCAGGTGGCGCAGCTCGACTGGTATCGGATTCATATACGTAGAGTATCAATCATGACCTTATTTAGTATTGGCGCGTATGAATTCCGATCCGTAGGATGAGGCCCATGAGCACCGCTGTCCTTCCCGATTCCGTCACCGCTGCCGACGCGTTCCCGATCAACGGCACCGACTACGTGGAGTTCTACGTGGCCAACGCGAAGCAGGCCGCGCACTTCTACCAGACGGCCTTCGGCTTCACGCTGGCGGCCTATCAGGGCCCGGAAACGGGCGTCCGCGACCGCGTCAGCTACGTGCTGCTGCAGAACAAGCTGCGCTTCGTGCTCACCTCTCCGCTGGGGCCCGACGGCCCCATTGCCGACCATATCCAGCTCCATGGCGACGGCGTTCGCGACCTGGCCTGGTGGGTGGAGGACGCCCGCGAGGCCTTCCGCCTAGCCGTCGAACGCGGCGCGCGGCCGGCCGCCGAACCGCGGGTACTCGAAGACGCGCACGGCCGCATCGTCATGGCCGCCATTCACACCTACGGCGACACCATCCACTCCCTGGTGGAGCGCAAGGACTACAAGGGCCCCTTCATGCCGGGCTTCGAAGCCGCCGCCTCGCGTATCACGCCGCCGGCCATCGGCCTGAAGTACGTGGACCACTGCGTCGGCAACGTCGAGCTGGGCCGCATGAACGAATGGGTGGCGTTCTACGAACGCGTGATGGGATTCAAGAACCTCGTCTCGTTCGACGACGACGATATCTCCACGGAGTATTCGTCGTTGATGTCGAAGGTGATGACCAACGGCAACGAGCGGATCAAGCTGCCCATCAACGAGCCCGCACCCGGGCGGCGTAAGTCGCAGATCGACGAATATCTGGAGTTCTACCGCGGCCCCGGCGTGCAGCACATCGCACTGGCCACTGACGATATCGTCTCGACGGTGTCGACCATGCGCGATCTCGGCGTGGAGTTCCTGACGGTTCCCGGCAGTTACTACGACGCCCTGCTCGACCGCGTGGGTGAAATCGAAGAGGACCTCGAGACGCTGCGTCCGCTGGGCATTCTCGTGGACCGGGATGACGAGGGGTATCTCCTGCAGATCTTCAGCAAGCCGGTCCAGGATCGCCCGACGCTGTTCTATGAGATCATCCAGCGCAAGGGCGCGCGCAGCTTCGGCAAGGGCAACTTCAAGGCGCTTTTCGAAGCCATCGAACGCGAACAGGCCCGTCGAGGGAATCTCTGATGCCGTTCTACCACGCGCTCGGCTCGCTCCCGCGAAAGCGGCACATCGTGTTCCGCAAGCCCGACGGCGGTCTGTACGCCGAGGAGTTGATGGGCAATCACGGATTCGTCGGCAGCTCGTCGCTGCTGTACCACGTGCATCCGCCCACGGTGGTGCGCGCCTCGCGCGCGGAACGCGCCGTGCCACGCGAAGCGGCCACCAGCGATGAACTACGCCACCGGCACTTCCGCACGGAGCAGATACCGGTGGGCGGCAGCCCGACGCTGGACCGCACGCTGCTGCTCTTCAACGACGACGTGTCGATGGCCGTCGTCCATGCCGACCGCGTGGACGACCACTTTTTCCGGAATGCCCAGGCCGACGAAATCCTCTACGTCACCAGGGGCAGCGGTGCGCTCGAAACCCCGTTTGGCCGGCTGCCCTTCGAGAGCGGCCACTACCTGGTGATTCCGCGCGGCATTCTCTACAAGCTGGTGTTCGACCCGGCCAACGGCCCACTGACGCTGCTGGTCGTCGAAAGCCGCAGCATGGTGCGCACGCCACGCCGCTACCGCACCGAGTTCGGCCAGATGAAAGAGGGCGCGCCGTTTTCGGAGCGAGACATCCGCCGGCCCGAGTACGTACCGCCGCGCGACGAAACCGGCGAGTTCACGGTGCTGGTCAAGCAGTACAACGCCATCACCGAGATGGTGGTGGCGCACCATCCCTTCGACGTGGTGGGCTGGGACGGCTACTTCTATCCCTACGCGTTCAGCATCCACGACTTCGAGCCGCTGGTCGGACGCGTCCACCTGCCGCCGCCGGTACACCAGACGTTCGAAAGCGATGGGTTCGTGCTGTGCTCGTTCTGCCCGCGGCCATACGACTTCGATCCGGAAGCCGTGCCCGTGCCCTACAACCACAGCAACGTGGAATCCGACGAGGTGCTCTATTACGTCTCGAAGGAGTTCATGAGTCGCAAGGGCATCGAGTTCGGCAGTATCACGCATCATCCGGACGGCCTGCCGCACGGCCCGCACCCGGGGCGCGTGGAAGCCAGCCTCGGTGCGACACGGACGGACGAACTGGCCGTGATGCTCGACAGCTTCCGGCCGCTGCGCGTGGCCGCATCGGCGCTGCCCCTCGAGGACGCGTCGTACGCGCAGTCGTGGTTCGAGTCCCGGTAATGGCCGGCGCTCAGCCTCTGCCCCCCGTCGCGCCCACCCTGCTGTCGGCCATCGTGGACTACGCGGGCCTGTTTCCGCCGGCCGCGTTGTCCATGGCCGACGCGGTGACTCACTATGCCGCCGAGCGGAACGGACCCGATGCCTGGATGCTGGGCCGGTTCGTCGTGCCGGCCGTACGTCTGGGTGAGTTCGCGCAGGCACTGGCCGCACATGCACCGCAGGGCACGGTGTGGCCACTCAGCGCCACCGTCGCCGGCAGCCTCGATGCGAACCTCGCCGCGGTGGAGGGGTTTCACGCCCCGGGCGCCACGATTGTCAGCCTCGAAGTGAAGGCCGATACGCCCGAGCAGGTGGACACCCTGGCAGCACGCGTGCCGCCGGGTCTCGAAACCTTCGTGGAACTGCCGCTCGATGGCTCGCTGCCGGCACTGGTGGCGCGAGTGGCTGCCCGCGGCCTCAAGGCCAAAATCCGCACGGGTGGTATCACGCCCGACAGCATTCCCGCGCCGCGCGACGTGATGGCCTTCCTGCAGGCGGTCGTGCAGGCCCGGGTGCCGTTCAAGGCGACGGCGGGTCTGCATCATCCGCTGCGTGGCGAGTTCCCGCTCACCTACGACGTCAACGCACCGCGCGCCACCATGTACGGACACCTCAACGTGCTGCTGGCCACCGCCGCGCTGCGGGCGGACTGGGGGACGGAGTCGGTGGAGGCCCTGCTGGGCGAACACGACCCGGCCGCGTTCCGCCTCGAAGACCAGGGCATCCGCTGGCGCGACTCGCATCTCGATGCCGCGCTGCTGGACGAAACACGCCGCCGGCACTTTCTCAGCTTCGGATCCTGTTCGTTCCGCGAACCCGTGGACGAAGGCCGTGCGCTCACGACAGCCGCCTCATGACCGATCACACGCACGACCCGGCGCTGCGAAGCTGGGTAGACACCGCCAACGACCCGGCCACCGATTTCCCGATCCAGAATCTGCCGTTCGGTGTGTTCGGCATGGCCGACACCAATCCGCGAGTGGGCGTGGCCATTGGCAACGCCATTCTCGACCTGCGGGCGGCGGCGGCCGAAGGTCTGCTCGACATCAGCCTGGGCGCCACCATCGACGCCTGTCAGGCGCCGACCCTGAATGCGCTGATGGCGTGCTCGCGCGCCGATCGCGTCGCGCTGCGCCGGCAGCTCAGCCTGCTGCTCCGCGCCGGTGACGGCCTGGCGCCGCGCGCGGCGGCGCTGCGAACGCGCGTGCTGGTGCCGCAGGCAGAGGCCACGCTGCACCTGCCGGCCACCGTCGGCGACTACACGGACTTCTACGCCTCCGTGCATCACGCCACCAACGTCGGCCGCCTGTTCCGGCCCGACAATCCGCTGTTACCGAATTACAAGTGGATCCCGATTGGCTATCACGGCCGGGCCTCGTCGCTCGTGCCCAGCGGCACGCCGGTTCCTCGGCCAGCGGGTCAGCGCAAGGCGCCGGACGCGGAGGCACCGGTGACCGGTCCATCGCGGCTGCTGGACTACGAACTGGAACTGGGTGCGTTCGTCGGTCCAGGTAACGGCCTGGGCACATCCGTGCCCCTTGCCGAGGCCGAGGACCATCTGTTTGGCGTGTGTCTCGTCAACGACTGGTCGGCACGCGATGTCCAGGCCTGGGAGTACCAGCCGCTCGGTCCGTTCCTCGGCAAGAGTTTCGCGACCACGGTCTCGCCGTGGGTGGTCACACTCGAAGCGCTCGCGCCGTTCCGCGCGCCGCTGTCACCGCGCCCGGAAGGCGACCCGGCGCCGCTGCCATATCTGACCGACGCCCAGGATCAGCAGGCCGGCGGCATGGACATCACGCTGGACGTGTGGCTGACGACCGCCTCCATGCGCGCCAGCGGTCACGCGCCCATGCGGCTGGCCCGCACGCGCACGCTGGATCTCTACTGGACGCTCGGCCAGATGCTGGCGCACCACACCGTCAACGGCTGCAATCTCCGCGCGGGTGATCTGCTGGCCAGCGGCACGGTGTCGGGCCCCGACGATACGGCGCTGGGCTGCCTGCTCGAGCTGACACGGCGCGGCGCCCGCCCGGTGGCACTGCCCAATGGCGAGTCGCGTACGTTCCTCGAAGACGGCGACGAAATCAGCATCACGGGATTCTGCGCGCGCGACGGTGCCACCCGCATTGGCTTCGGCGAATGCCGGGGCGTGATCAAGGGATAGACCGAAGGAACGGCCACAGGCTGGACGGCTCGAAAACCGCGCCGCGCGCGACCTCGTTACCGCGGTTCGACGCGGGCCGTCCGGATGTAATCGAGCCTGGGGAAATTCCGCTGCAGGTAGGCATTGCCCTGCTCGAACAGCGGCTCCTGCTTTCCGGCGCGGATACCTCCGAGCGCGGATTCGCCATAGCCGTCGTACAGCGCGTCCACGACGTCCATGCCTTCGGCAATGCGGCCAAAGGGAACGAAGGGTTCCTGGTCCAGCGTGCCGCTGTTGTCCGTCAGGTTGACGAACACCTGCGTCGTCCGGCCGTCTTTTTCCGCGAACGCAAACGCGACCGTGCCGCGGATATTCGACTCGCGAAACGGATCGTCCGGCATGGTGCGGTCACGCCAGGCCTGGGCCATCTCCGGCCGCCCGCTGATGCCGAACTGCG
>CAZZGM010000008.1:7582-19920 GCA_964653955.1 uncultured Bifidobacteriaceae bacterium
AGCCGGATGTCACGAGCGTGTAGAAACGATCGGCGCCATGCGGCGCCCAGGCGCGCGTGCAGTCGATGACGATGACGCCCTGCGTCGTGTCGAGCCGGACACGGAATCGTTCCGGCGCACGCTGGTCCGCGGCGGGTTGCGTCCACCAGGGGAGCACGGCAAGGACAAAGGTCAGGATTGCGTACCGCATGGAACGACTCAGAGCCTATCGCACATCGTCTCGGCCACGGCTCCTGACCGGATCCGCCGTCGCGGGCGGTTGGAGCCGGACCTGAACGCCGGACCACGCGCGCGGGTTTCGACTTCCACCGCAATCGTGTACCGTGAGCCTCTATGAGCTGGTCGTTCAGGCTGGCCCGCATCGCGGGCATCGACGTCTACGTGCACGCCACGTTCCTCATCATCGTGGCGTGGATTGGCCTGCTGCACTGGAACCAGAGTCAGAGTCTGGCGGCCGTGGCCGAAGGCGTGGGCTACATCCTCACGCTCTTCGGCTGTGTGGTGGCCCACGAATACGGCCACGCGCTGACGGCGCGTCGATATGGCATCCGCACCAGGGACATCACGCTGCTCCCCATTGGCGGCCTGGCCCGGCTCGAACGTATGCCCGAGAAGCCGTCGCAGGAATTGTGGGTGGCACTGGCCGGTCCGGCCGTCAACGTCGTCATTGCCGCGGTGTTGTTCGGATGGCTGGTGGCCACCGGCTGGGACGGCGAGGACATCGGCATCACCAGCGGGGGCTTCCTGCCCCGCGTCATGGCCGCCAACCTGTTCCTCGTGGCATTCAACCTGCTGCCCGCCTTCCCCATGGACGGCGGACGCGCCCTGCGTGCGCTGCTGGCCACGCGTATGCCCTACGCCGACGCCACGCAGCTGGCCGCCTCCATCGGACAGGGCATGGCCATGTTGTTCGGCTTCCTCGGGCTCTTTGGTAATCCCATCCTGCTGTTCATTGCGCTGTTCGTCTGGATTGGCGCGGGTCAGGAAGCGCAGATGGTGCAGATGAAATCCGCGCTGGCCGGCGTGCCCGTCCGCGGCGCGATGCTCACCCAGTTCGCCACGCTCAGTGCCACCCAGACGCTGGGTGACGCCGTCGACCACCTGCTGGCCGGCTCCCAGCAGGACTTCCCCGTCATCGAAAACGGCCGGCTGGCCGGCATGCTCCTGCGCGCGGACCTGATTGCAGCCCTCGGCACCGGCGGACGCGAGGCCCTCATCGGGTCGCATATCCGTCGCGCCTGTCCTTCGGCCGATGCCGACGAACCGCTGGAGCCGGTGCTCGCCCGCCTCCAGGGCCAGATCTGCCGCACCTTGCCGGTCATGGAACACGACACGCTGGTCGGTCTCGTGACCATGGAAAACGTCGGCGAACTGCTGGCGATACAGGCCGCCGAAAAGAAGCACGCGCCCGCCGGCTGACGCCCGCCACCGTCCCCGGGGTGGCGCCCGCTCTCTGTAACGTTTGACCGCGTCCCATCACGATGCCATCATCACCGGCCATCGGGGGAACGCGTGACACGAGCAGGCATCTTCATCGGGGTGGACCAGACCGGGCAGTTGCAGCGCCTGAACGACGCCGCCGCCGGCGCCAGGCGCATGCACGCCTGGGCCCTGGCGCAGGGGATGGCGGACAAGACGCACGCCAAGCTCATTACCGACGAAGGCGGCCAGAAGGTCACGCCTGACACCATCTTCGACGCCGTTGCCGACATCCTCAACGGTCCCGGCGTCGATCAGCTGATCATTTATTTCGCCGGCCACGGGGTGAACAAGAACCGCAGCGAGCACTGGCTGCTGAGCGAGGCGCCCTCGAAGTCGAGCGCTGCCGTCAACATGGCAGGCAGCGTCGACCAGGCCCGCTACTCGGGCATCCCCTACGTCGTCTTCATCTCCGACGCCTGCCGCGTCGCTCCCGAAGGCATCCAGGCGCAGCGCGTCAACGGCGTCGAGATCTTCCCCAACGACGATGCGAGCGACCGTGCCCGGCCGGTGGATCAGTTTTTTGCCTGCATGCTGGGACGGACGGCCGCGGAAATCAAGGACCCGGCCGACGCCGCCGCGGGTTTCTCCGCGCTCTACACGTCCACGTTGCTCGACGCGCTGGAAGGCAAGATCCCCGATGTGCTCACGCCGGGCGCACCTCCCGACGCGGGCCGCTACGTCAAACCCGGCAAACTGCGAGACGAGCTGGAGCGCGAAATTCCCCGCCGACTCATCGCACGCGGGCTGGCCACCCGTGTCAACCAGACCCCCGACGCCATCGTCCTGGATCACGCGCACTGGCTGGCGCGGATCGACGAGACGCCACCTGAGGACGCCGGGCGGCCCGGGCCGGCTGGCACGATACCGTCCCTTCCCCCGACACCACGCTCCCCGGTACCGGCGCCACCGCCACCCATGGCGGGTGCGTTGCCGCCGCCTCCCGTGGACGACCCCACGCCGGCGGCTGCCACGCCAAACGCCATCGCACGAGACCTCGTGCGCGTGGCCACGACCGAATCGTCGGCGGCCCTGACCGCGGCACTCGACAACGCGAGAACCGCCGCCGCACCCGCCGCCAACGAAATGGCGGAAACCACCTGGCGCGTGGCGGCTCCGTTTGGTCCCGAGCATCACGAGACACACTGCGGCATCAAGGTGCGCGGCCGGCGAATCGTCGATTTCCACATCGTCGAGGGCGGAGCGGAAATTGCGGACGGGCTGGGCATGGATCTCCGGGTGTTTCCGTCCGTTCGGCCGGCCAGTGTCTGGCTGCGTTTCGAGGGCGACGTGGGCACGGTGGTACCGGTCATCGAGGGCTTTCTCACCGCGCTGACCTTCGACGAGGGCGAGTTGGTGGATGTGGCCATGGAGCCGTCGGCCCTGCACTCGCGGCGCGACGCCTACGGCGAGCGCCTGTTCGAGCTGCGGACCCTGCGTGCCGTGGTGGCTGCCGCCTCACGCCAGGGACGTTTTCGCCTGGACGGCCCCGAAGCGCTGGCGCTCGCCCAGCGAATGCAGGTGGCCAAGAGCGTGGACCCGGCGCTGGCGCTCTATGCCGCGTACGCGTACCACGACCTTCAGGAACTGGATCGTCTGCGACACATGTCAGCCTATCTGGGCGACGACCTCGGCGTGCGGTTGTTCGACATTGCGATGCTGGCACGGGAACTCCTCGACACGCCCGTCAACCGAAATGCGCGGGTCGTGCCGTTCGTCCCCATGCTCTCGCAGGGATGGGCACTGCTGCGCGCGCATCGTGTGCAGCTGCACCCGAGTCTCGAGGGACTGGAACGTCACGTCTGCGAATCCCTGTGGTCCCTGTACGACCTCGATGGCCTGGCGCTCCTGAAAGACGCCCTTCAATCGCGAGAGGTATGGTGATGCGGCAACTGATCTTCGTCCACGGACGTGCGCAGGAACACAAGGATGCGGTGGCCCTCAAGGCCGAATGGATCGAAGCGCTCGGCGAGGGACTCGCGAAGAACGGGCTGACACTGCCCATTCCCGAGCAGGACGTCCGGTTCCCGTTCTACGGCACGACGCTCTACGACCTGTCGAAGGGCACGTCGACGGCCGAAGCCGCCGAAATCGTGGTCCGCGGCACGGATCTCGATCCCGACGAAGCCCGCTTCCTGCGGGCAGTACTCCAGGAAGTGCGGCAACACGCGGGCATCACCGACGAGCAGCTTGCCGAGATTGCCAGCCAGGACGTCGTCGAACGGGGTCCGGGACAGTGGGAGTGGGTGCAGGCCGTGCTCCGTGCCGTGGATCGGTTCGTGCCCCACGGCAGCGGCGGCGGCATTGCGCTGGCCACGCGCGACGTGTATCACTACCTGAAGAACACGGCCATTCGCACCCACATCGACACGGGTGTGTCCCAGGCCCTGCCCGTGGATCGCGAAGCCGTGGTCGTGTCGCACTCGCTGGGCACCGTCGTGGCCTACAACATGCTCAGCGAGCAGGGCGAAACGCTCGGGTGGAAAGTGCCGCTCTTCGTGACACTCGGCTCCCCTCTCGCCATCACCGAAATCCGCCGGACGATGCGCGGGCTCAACGGACCGCTGCGCTGCCCTCCGTGCGCCGATGCCTGGTTCAACGCGATGGACGATCGCGACGTCGTGGCGCTCTACCCGCTCACGCCGCGCCACTTTCCGCTCGACCCGGCGCTGCCGGCCATCGACAACAAGATGGACGTGAAAAACCGCACCGAAAACCGCCACGGCATTGCCGGCTACCTCGACGATGCCGAGGTGGCAAAGCGGATTTACGATGCCCTGACCGCATGACAACGGTGCGGTAGGCGTGTCGGTAAGACTGAGCCGGCGACACCGCGCGCCTGGTGGACTACAATCGCGCTCTCCCTGCGCACGGGTTCGTGCGCCGATTGTGTTTCTCCGGAGGTGTGCATGTTCCGCCTGGTTCTCCTGTTGACACTGCTGGCCGTCCACGCGCCGGCGTTCGCCCAGCAGCCGCCCGCGGCGCGGCTGGCCGAGCGTACGGCCGGGCTCACACGCACTGACGGGTTCGTCCCTTTCTACTGGGACGACGCCCGCGGCCGCGTGCTGATGGAGGTGCCCGCGTTCGACGAAGACGTGCTCTATTACGTGTCGGCGGCCACTGGTGGTGGTTCGGTGGAGATGTCGCTCGACCGCGGCATCATGAGCACCAGCGTCATTCACTTCCACCGCTCGGGCCCGCGCGTGCTGGTGACCGAGCAGAACCTGCGGTATCGCGCCGTCGAAGGACACGAGGCGCTCGTTCAGAACGTGAAAGATTCGTTCCCGACGTCGGTGCTGGCCGCGCTGCCGGTGGAGGCAGACGAAGGCGGCCGCGTGCTCGTGGACGCCACGTCGCTCTTCATGCGTGACGCCGCCGACGTCGCGGCCGGCTTCCGCCGCGCGGGTCAGGGCACCTACCGACTCGACGTGGCCCGCAGCGGCTTCTACCCGCCGCGCATGAAAGCATTCCCCGACAACACCGAGATCGAAACGATTCTCACCTTTGCCGGTGAGACTCCCGGACAGCTCGTGAACAACGTCGCGCCCAGCGGGCAGTCGGTGACGATGCGCATCCACCATTCGTTTCTGCGCGCGCCCACCGGCTACACACCGCGCCGCGCCGACCCGCGCATTGGTGTGAGCTCGGTGAATTTCCGGGACTACGCCAAGGCGTTCAACGAAGGCACGGAAGTGTCGTGGGTGACGCGCTGGCGCCTGGAGAAACAGAACCCCGGTGCCGCGAAGAGCGAGCCGAAGAAGCCGATTGTGTTCTACCTCGACCCGGCCATTCCCGAGCCGGTCCGCGGCGCCATGCGCGAAGGCGCACTGGCCTGGAACAAGGCATTCGAAGCTGCCGGATACGTCAACGCGGTGCAGGTGCAGGATCCGACACCGGACATGGATCCGATGGACATCCGCCATGCCTGGATCCTGTGGATCAACCGTGACGAACGCGGCTTCTCGAGCGGCGGCACGTTCCGCGATCCGCGCACCGGCGAGATTCTCGGTTCGAAGACACGCATGGATTCACACCGCATCCGCACCATTGGCAACTACTTCGAGAGCTATACGCCCACGACGGGCGGTGCCGACCACGGCTTCGAGGACTGCGGCATGGTGCTGCCGGTAACGGAGGAAATGCTGGCGATGGCAGCGCAGCCCGGCTCGTCGATGCCCGAAGCGCAGCGCGAAATGGTGTTGATTCGCCAGGCGCTGCTGACGGCGCACGAACTGGGTCACGTGATGGGCTTTGGCCACAACTGGGCCTCGAGCATCAACGAGCGGGCGTCGGTCATGGAATATCCGACGCCGCGTGTGAAGGTAACGCAGGGCCGCCTCGACCTGAGCGAAGCGTTCGAGGCGGAAACCGGCGTGTACGACGACTTCATGACCCGCTATGCCTACACCGAGTTCCCGGCCGGCAAGGAAGCGGCCGGCCTGGAGGCGATCATCGGTGAGATGCGCGCCAAGGGCATCCTCTATGTCCCGTCCACCGATCCGCGCTGGGTGTGGTACGACGATCGCGCCACGCCCACGGAATATCTGCGTGAGACGATGGCGGCGCGCGAGATCATACTGCGGCAGTACGGTCCGGACATCCTCCAGCCGGGCGAGCCCATCGGGTCGCTACGCGACCTCCGGCTGTGGATGACCTACCTGCACCACCGCTACGCCATCGAGTCCGGCCTGGGCTACATCGGCGGCCAGTACCACAACATCGTCCTGAAGGGCGAGAAGCTGCCGGCCACCGAGCCGGTGCCCGCCACGCTGCAGCGCGAGGTGCTCGGCCTGCTCATGAGCGCCCTCGAACCGTCCAACCTCGCCATCCCCGATTCGTTGCTCGTCCACCTCACGCCCAGCCCGAACTCGAACCACGAGGACATGGCCGGCGACTACCTGTTCGACCATTTGCGCGCCGCGCGCATTCTGGCGGCCATGGTGCTGGAGCCGCTGCTGGAACCCGCGCGGGCCGCACGACTGGTCGCGTTGTCGGATCGCGATTCCGGCACGTTGTCACTGCCCGAGGTGGTGGATGCGGTGATGAGCCGGACGTGGCGGGCCACGCCAGACGGCGATGCTCGGGCACGCGCGCTTCGTCGTGTGACGGAACGTGTGGCGCTCGATTCGCTGATGGTGCTGGGCGCGCACGCCGACGCCACGCCGGAAGTGCGCGCGTATGTGCTGGATCAGTTGGCGCTGCTCGGCGAGTCGCTGCGCGACCGCAAGGGCGACGGGCCGCTGGCCGAGGCACACTACCGGCAGGCGGCGCGCGACATTGCGCGTTATCTCGAAAACCCGGCCGCCAACGTGCCGCAGAGCGTGATGCCCGCCTGGGGCAGCCGCCCACGCTCGCGCTTCCCGCTGCCGCCGGGTCCGCCGCTCGGCTAAGACGTCGCATGACGGCCGGATCGCATCGCGCGGTCCGGCCGAAAGTTCGAAAAATCTGGCGATCTCGTGATGTGGAGATGTGGAGACCGATCGTCAGATCTTCAGACTGAGATCTCCACATCAACACATCACAAGATCACCAGATGCGTTAACTTGCCGCCAGGTCTGGCCCCGCGGCCTCCCGGTCCAGGATCAGCTCTACGTATGCGGCGCCGCGCAGCACCCTGGCCAGCGGCAACGTCGAATTTTCGTCGGCGAGCACCTGCTGCACGACTGGCGCCTTGCCTTCCCCCATCACCGCTACCACCACCTGCCGCGCGGCCAGCAGTGTCGGCATGGTCAGCGTGATACGGCCAGCTGGCGGCTTCGGCGAATCGTGCACTGCGGCCACCCAGCCGGCCGGCGCCGGCGCGGGATCCTGCCCGGGAAACAGTGAGCACACATGGCCGTCGTCGCCGACGCCCAGCAGCACGACGTCCATGACAGGCGGCGTGCCGACGACCTCCACGAGCACCTGTTCGTAGTCGGCTGCCGCCGCATCGATGTCGGCCATCTCGCCGCGCATCCGGTGGATGTTTGCCGGCGGCACGGGCACGTGCGACAGCAGCAGGCGATCCGCCATCCCGTAGTTCGAATCGCCATCGTCCGGCGGCACGGCGCGTTCGTCGCCGAAGAACAGATGGACGCGGCGCCAGTCGATGGGGGCGTCCACCAGCCTCGGCAGGCATGTCGATGCCACCGAGCCGCCGGTGAGCGCCAGCAGCGCGCGCCCGCGATCACCGATGGCCGCGGTCGCAGCCTGCGTGAGTGCCAGCGCCACGCGCGCCGCCACCTCGTCCGGAGACGCCAGCACGTGAAGGTGTGCCATGTGAAGTACGCTCGATCATTCGCGCCGGCTGGCGCAAGGGGAAATCGAGCGATGCAACTCGGCATGATTGGACTGGGACGCATGGGCGGCAACATGGCGCGCCGCCTCATGCGTAGCGGACACGACGTCGTCGCGCATGATGTATCGGCAAGCGCCGTGACGGCACTCGAAGCCGATGGCGCCACAGGAGCTCCCACCCTCGACGCCTTCGTTCAGGCGCTGCGGCCACCTCGCGCAGTGATCGTGATGGTGCCGGCCGCGGCGGTAGCTGACACACTCAACCGGCTCGCACCACTCCTCCAGCCGGACGATACGGTTGTCGACGGTGGCAACTCACACTATCAGGACGACATGGCGCGTGCGGCCGCGCTGGCCGAACGCGGCGTGCACTTCGTGGACATGGGCACCAGCGGCGGTGTCTGGGGCCTGGAGCGTGGCTACTGCCTGATGATTGGCGGCAATGCCGAGGTGGTGGCGAGGCTCGACCCGATGTTCCGCGCGCTGGCACCCGGTCGCGGCGACATCTCCATCACGCGCGGGCGCGAAAAGCATCAGAGCACGGCCGAGCTCGGCTACCTGCACTGTGGTCCCGCCGGCGCGGGCCACTTCGTGAAGATGATTCACAACGGCATCGAGTACGGTCTGATGGCCGCCTACGCCGAAGGTCTCAACATCCTGAAGCACGCCAACGCCGGTGCCGGTCCGCACACAGCGGATACCGAAGCCACGCCGCTGCGCCATCCCGAGCACTACCAGTACGAATTCGACCTCGCGGAGATTACCGAAGTGTGGCGGCGCGGCAGCGTCATCACGTCGTGGCTGCTCGATCTCACCTCGGAGGCCCTGGCCGCCGATCCCACGCTCGACAGCTTCGGCGGCCGCGTGGCAGACTCCGGCGAAGGACGCTGGACGCTTCAGGCCGCCAACGACGAAGGCGTGCCGGCGCATGTGCTGGCCGCGGCGTTGTTCGAGCGTTTTGCATCTCGTAACCGCGACCTGTTCCAGAACAAGGTGCTCTCCGCCATGCGACTCGGCTTTGGCGGCCACATCGAGAAGAAGGACATCTCGTGAACCACGATCGCTCACGCTCGGATGCGCTGGTGTTCTTTGGCGCCACCGGCGATCTGGCTTACAAGAAGATCTTCCCGGCACTCCAGGCGCTGGCCAGACGCGGCCGGCTGGACATGCCGGTCGTGGGCGTGGGCCGTTCCAGCTGGACGCGCGACCAGCTCATCGAACGTGCGCGCGCCAGTGTCACCGAACATGGCGGCGGTCCGGATCCGGACGGCTTTCCGAAGCTCGTCGAACGCCTCGACTACGTCGATGGTGATTACAACGACGATGAGACGTTCAGGCGCATCAGGGCGGCGCTTGGCGACGCGCAGCGGCCGGCTCATTATCTGGCCATCCCGCCTTCGGCATTTCCTGCGGTCATCGACAAGCTGAACCTCGCCGGCTGCACGGCCAACGCGCGGGTGATTGTGGAGAAGCCGTTCGGCCGCGACCTGGCATCGGCGCGCGAACTGAACCGCGCGCTGCGCAAGGCAGTTCACGAAGACGGCATCTTCCGCATCGATCACTTCCTGGGCAAGGAAGCCGTGCAGAACATCCTGTACTTCCGGTTTGCCAACGCGTTTCTCGAACCGTTGTGGAACCGGCACTATGTGGAGAACGTGCAGATCACCATGGCCGAGTCGTCTGGCGTCAACGGGCGTGGCCGTTTTTATGAAGAAACGGGCATCATCCGCGACGTCGTCCAGAATCATCTGCTGCAGGTCATCAGCTACCTGGCGATGGAGCCGCCCACGTCCACAGACGCGCGCGACATCCACGCCGAACAAATCAAGGTGCTGCGTACGGTGCGCCCGCTGGCGGCGAGCGACGCGGTGCTGGGACAGTTCAGCGGCTATCGCGACGAACCCGGTGTCGCAAAGGGCTCGCAGGTGGCCACCTACGCCGCGCTCACGCTCCATCTCGACTCGTGGCGCTGGAGCGGCGTGCCGTTCTACATCCGTACCGGGAAGTGCCTGGCCGAAACCGCCACCGAGGTCATGATCGAACTGCGGGCGGCGCCACCCGTGGTGTTCCCGGAGCCCGTGCCGGCGCTTGGCAACTACGTACGCTTTCGCCTGAGCCCGCAGGTGGCCATTGCCATTGGCGCGCGTGCCAAGACACCAGGGGAAGACATGGTGGGTACCCCGCTCGAACTGAAGGTCGTGGAACCGCAGGAAGACGCGCCGGGAAAACTGGGCGACTACGAACGTCTGCTGGGCGATGCGATGCACGGCGACGCGACGCTCTTTGCCCCGCAGGAGGTGGTGGAGGCGTCATGGGCCATTGTCGATCCGCTGCTGAACGCCCCGCCGGCATTACACATCTACGAACCCGGCTCCTGGGGACCGGCCGAAGCAGAGCACGTCGCAGACGATGTGGGCGGCTGGAACCGCGTCGATCGCTGACGCAACATCGGCCAGCGGTTCACGTTCTCCACATCACCACATCATCAAATCGCGAGATATCGTGAGCTACGTCACCGGTTGTCTCGACGGCCCTGGTTCCGGCGGCCCTGGCTCGAGACGTGAGCGTGCATCCGGTCCTTCCCGGCACGCGCCATCACGGCAGACTTCGGCACGAGCGGTTCGAGCGTCTTCTTCACCTTCAGCGGTGGCGCGGGAGCCGGACCTGCCGCAGGAGCCGGACGCGCCGCCGGCGCCACCGTCTGCGCTGGCGGCGTTGGTGACACCTTCTTCGCAGTGGTCTTGTTCTTCGCGGTGGTCTGGCGTCTGGATGCCGGCTTCTTCGCAGTGGTTTTGCGTCTGGACGCCGGCCTGGCTTTGGCGCCGCGTGAATCGTGCGCCGCCGCGCGACGCCGCGATTCGTCAGTGAACCGCGCGAGCACGTCGGCGAACAGCTCTGCCTTACGCGTCGGGCGGCTGACGAACGCTTCGGCCGGCCGTCCGCTGCGCGCGGGCTTGCCCTGGCGGCGCTGCCGCTTTGCCTGATCGCGGTACTTGTCGCGCAGCGCTCGCGCGCGGGCCATCTTGCCTTTCAGTCGAAAGGGACTCAAGGCTCGGAGCGCGGTGGGCAGGCTCGACTCGAAGAGCGAACGCTCGGAGGCCGTGATCAGCTGTCGTGCTTCGCGGGTGGTAATGGGCATGCCCCACCATATCGCGCCTCACCGATGTTCCGAATCAGAAGTTCACCTGCCGTCGCCCGTCTTCGCTTCGCAGCGGTTGCGGCAGGCGTATTCCGGCCCTTACCGGTCATACCGATCGTGACCACGGGCGCGGCACCAGGGCGGGCGCAAAACGCAGCCGATGTAGTAGGCTCGAAGGCACGCCATGTCACACGACTCGCGACTCGGGCAGTTCCTGCGCACCATCGGCGACATCTTCCGTCAGCTCTATAACGAGCCGCCCGGCTGTTGAGTGTCGGCCACGCGGTCCCTGGATGGTGACCGGACGATCATGCCCGACGGCTCGGCGCCGCCGGTGAAGCGCCTTCTGCCTCCCGCACGGGATGTGGAAGACACACCGCGATGAACAGCTGCATCAGGACCACCTGAAAACGCGCGCGGGTCACGCGGGCCTACCGCCTGCTCTCGTTCTATTTTTTAATTGACAGAACAGCCTCGACACGATAAACGCCAACGAGTCTCTGCTGAGATTTGGATGGTGGACCTTAGGCGATGAATGACAGTCGGAGTCGCCTCGTCTACCTTGAGGCGCTACATCATTGACGGAGATCTCGTCATGAACAGGAGCCGCCGCCTTCCCGTGTTGGTCCTTGCGGCGACGATTAGTCCCACAATCGTCGGCTCTTCCGCAGACCAGCCAGCTACCTTTCTGACCAGTCTGGATGAATGCCTGGTCATCGTGTCCGGAAGTGAGAGGCCCAGCAAAGTGCCAGCGCAGGAGGTCTGGGAGGCGACGTTCAGGCGAATTTCGGAAGATCCTTCCACTGCAGTCCGCGCGGGCATTGATAGCGGGAGGGCCCTTCGTCTTGGGGCGTCAGGGACCTCAGTGCTCGAAAAGGCGAACGCGCTCCGGCGGTCGCTGCCGGCCGCGCCTACAGCCGGACGCCCTCCCCATGTGTCTCAGGATCGTGATCTGGTAATCGCCGACTCGATTCTTGACGCGCGCGACAATGAGCTTCGCGGTTTACCCATCGATGAGTTCGAGCGTTTGATCGACTACGCCCTGGAAACAGCCGGTACACTGGACGTACTCCTGCCCATCCCGGGGCGTATCAAGTTGGACGATTCCGGAAACCGCTACTGCGAGGTCAAAGCCAGGGGAACAGAATACCCTCACCTTGTAACTGAACATGAGGTGTGGCGTCTCATGTTTAGGAATTTGACAGCCATTATCGATCTCTCGAACGAACGGTTTGGCGGCATTACAGACGAGCAGTTCATTCGGGAGTTGCACATGCCCATGGACGACGTACGAGTGTTCGTGCGCGTTGCCAGGGACACAGCGACAAAAGACAAAGAGTTGAGAGCGGCTCTCGCAGAGACTCCTCCCGGCCCAACTGACGAGCAGTACAAGCAACTCGAATCCGACGTGCTTAAACTTGTCATGTCTGCGCGGCGTACGATT
>CAZZGM010000008.1:19930-20323 GCA_964653955.1 uncultured Bifidobacteriaceae bacterium
CTGATCTTGCTGTGCCGTGTAGACCATAAACGTGTCGACGATCAGTCTGGACATGATCCGGTTTGGTGGACATCTCCCCAGAGGTGGGTACGATGTCCGCAATGTCCGAGCCCCGCAGTCGACGTACGCGTCGGCGTTTCACGGATGAATTCAAACAGCAGGCCGTCCGGCTGGTCCTCGACGAGGGCAAGAGCGTGACGGCCGTGGCCCGCGAGCTGGACCTGACCGCGTCCGGTCTCGGGCTCTGGGTCAAGCAGGCCCAGGCCGATCGCACCAAGGGCCGTACGGGATTGACCTCCGCCGAGCGCGAGGAGCTGACGCGCCTCCGCCGCGAGAATCGGATCCTCCAGGAAGAGCGCGAGATCCTAAAAAAAGCGGCGGCCTTCTTCGCGA
>CAZZGM010000009.1:0-2085 GCA_964653955.1 uncultured Bifidobacteriaceae bacterium
ACAAGCACGTCCGCTTCCTCGGCTTCCAGCCGCAGGAAACACTGGCGTCGTTCTATCGTCTTGCCAGCACGTTCGTGTTCCCCTCGCTCTACGAAGGCTTTGGCCTGCCGCCGCTCGAGGCCATGGCCTGTGGCACGCCGGTCGTGACGTCGAACGTCTCGTCGCTGCCGGAAGTCGCCGGCGACGCCGCCCTGCTGGTGGACCCCTACGATACGGATTCACTGGCGCGCGGCATCGAGCGCGCGCTCCGGCCCGACATCCGGGCAGACCTCGTGGCCCGCGGGCTGATTCGCGCCCGGCAGTTCTCCTCGTGGGCCGATCCGGTGTCGCGCATCTACCGCACCTATCGCGACGTGCTGAACGCCAGCCCTGCCTGACGCCCTGCGCTCCTGCCGAAAAAAACGATGAGAGTGGCGCTGGTTCACGACTGGTTGACGGGCATGCGCGGGGGCGAGAAGGTCCTCGAGGCGCTGTGCGAGGCCTATCCCGGCGCGGATCTGTTCACGCTGATCCACGTGCCGGGCAGTACCTCGCCCACCATCGAACACCGCCGGATTGTCACGTCTCCCATCCAGCATCTGCCGGGCGCCAGCCGGCTCTACCGCTACTACCTGCCGCTCATGCCCTGGGCGGTCACGCGGTTCGACCTGCGCGGCTACGACCTGGTCATCAGCGTGAGCCACTGCGCGGTGAAGTCGGTCGTGGTGCCGCCAGGCACGCGTCACCTCTGCTATTGCCTCACGCCCATGCGCTACGCCTGGGATCAGTTCGACGCCTACTTCGGTCCGGAGCGGGTGGGGCGCGTGCCAAGCGCGATGCTGAAGCCGGTCATGGGCGCGCTGGCCCGCTGGGACCGCGCCACGGCTCACCGTGTGCACCGCTATCTGGCTATTTCTCAATATGTTGCGCGGAGGATTGGCCTGTACTATAATCGGCAGTCGACCATCGTGTATCCGCCGGTCGACACCGACTTCTACACACCCGACCCGGCTCCCGTCCATCCCCGGTTCCTGGTGGTGTCTGCGCTCGTGCCCTACAAACGTGTGGATTTGGCCATGCGGGCCGCCCGTCAGGCCGGCGTCCGGCTGACCGTCGTCGGCGACGGTCCGGAACGGGCCGCCCTCGAGCCGCTGACCGGCGACGGCGTGGAACTGGTAGGCCGCAAATCGGACGAGGAGATTCGCACCCTGTATCGCACGTCGGTCGCCACCGTTCTGCCGGGAGAAGAAGACTTCGGCATCGTGCCGGTCGAAGCCCAGGCCTGCGGCCGGCCGGTGGTGGCGCTGGGACGCGGGGGGGCGCTGGATACGGTCGTTCCCGACGTCACGGGCATTCTGGTGCCCGACACCAGCGTCGATCGACTGGCGGCCGGCTACCGTGCGGTCCTCGACCGTCCCTGGGACAGTCACGTCATTCGTGCGCACGCCGAACGTTTTTCGCGCCGCGCCTTTACCGAAGGTGTCACCCGCGCCGCCGACGAACTGATGGCGGCGCCGCCGGACCAGTCATGGTAAAGCGGCACAATCGCCTGCTCGTCGCCTTCCACGTCATCACCGACTCGGTGCTCGGCATGGTGGCGTTCCTGCTGGCATACGTACTGCGCTTCGACTCGGGCCTCATTCCCGTCACACGCGGGTATCCGCCGCTCGAACAGTACGTCAACGTCCTCCCCTTCGTCGCCGTCATCGTCCCGCTCGGGTTCCACCTGCAGGGACTCTACCGGCTGCGGCGCGGACGTTCGCGCATCGACGACTTCTTCAACGTGCTCGTCGGCAGCATCTTCGCGGTGGTGCTCGGCGTGGTCGGCACCCTGTATTTCCAGGCCTACTACGTTCCCGATGAGCTGAAGGATCGCGGCGTCTACGAGGTGTCGCAGCTCGTCTGGGGCCTCTTCCTGCTCAACAACATCGCGCTCGGGTATCTCTCGCGCAAGTTCATCCGCGAAGCGCTCGAACGCCGCTGGATTGCCGGTGTCGGACTCCGGCGCGTGCTCATTGCCGGAGCCGGCGATCTGGGCCGGATGGTGGCCGACAAGATCCTCGAACACCGCGACCGTTTCCCCGAGATGGTGGGCATGTTCCAGAA
>CAZZGM010000009.1:2095-15469 GCA_964653955.1 uncultured Bifidobacteriaceae bacterium
AGCTGGGCTACCAGATTGTCGGCTTCGTCGACGATCGGGCCGGCGGCGATCACCTCGGCTACCGCGGCCTGCCACTGCTGGGCACCACGTCGGAAGCCGCCGAGATTGCCCTCCGCGAAGGCGTGGATCACATGTACGTGGCGCTGCCGCTCGAGGAGCACATGAAGCTGCTGACGCTGGTGGAGTCCACCAGCCGCGAGGGCGTGGACGTGAAGGTGGTCCCCGACCTGCTGCAGTTCATTGCCCTGCGCGCCAGGCTCGAAGACCTCGACGGCGTTCCGGTCATCAACCTCAACGACATCCCGCTTCAGGGCGTCAACGCCTTCATCAAGCGCACCCTCGACATCGTCATCTCGTCCGCTGCCCTTGGCGTCATGCTGGTGCCGGGGCTCGTCATTGCCTGGCTGATCAAACGCGGTTCACCAGGTCCGGTGCTCTATCGCCAGGAACGTATGGGCCTCGACGGCAAGCAGTTCCACGTCTACAAGTTCCGGACGATGCCCCTGGATGCGGAGGACGGGACGGGACCAATCTGGGGCGACAAGGAGGACGAGCGGGCCACGCCGGTCGGCGCGTTCCTCCGCCGTCACGACCTGGACGAATGGCCGCAGTTCTGGAATGTGCTCAAGGGCGAGATGTCCATTGTCGGACCACGGCCCGAGCGGCCGTTCTTCGTCGAGCAGTTCAAGCACCGCATCCCGCAGTACATGCTGCGTCACAAGGTGAAGGCGGGCATCACGGGCTGGGCGCAGGTGAACGGCTGGCGCGGCAACACCTCGCTCGAAAAGCGTATCGAATACGATCTCTATTACATTGAGAACTGGTCGGTGTCGCTCGACCTGAAAATCATGTGGATGACCGTAGTACGGGCGCTCGTGCCCCACCGCCACATGGCCGCCTGACACCCTGTCCGTATCCGCACCCAACCTACCCATATGAGAGTTGTCATTACCGGCGCCGCCGGCTTCATTGGCTCCCACCTGTCCGAAGCGCTGCTCGATCGCGGCGCGTCGGTGGTGGGCATCGACAATCTGCTGACCGGCGACCTGACCAACATCGCGCACCTGCGCGATCGCGACTTCCAGTTCATTCGCCACGACGTCACACAACACATCGACGTCGAAGGGCCCGTCGACTACGTGCTGCACTGGGCAAGCCCGGCCAGTCCCATCGACTATCTCGAGCTGCCCATTCCCACGCTCAAGGTCGGCGCCCTCGGCACCCACAAGGCACTGGGCCTCGCCAAGGCCAAGAAGGCGACCTTCCTGCTGGCGTCCACCTCCGAGGTGTACGGCGACCCGCTGGAGCACCCGCAGAAAGAAACCTACTGGGGCAACGTCAACCCCATCGGCCCGCGCGGCGTCTACGACGAAGCCAAACGATTTGCCGAAGCCATGACGGTGGCGTACCGGCGTTTTCACGGTGTCGACACGAAGATCGTCCGCATCTTCAACACCTACGGCCCGCGTATGCGCGTCAACGACGGCCGCGCCGTGCCGGCGTTCATGTCGCAGGCGCTCCGCAACGAGGACGTGACGGTGTTCGGCGACGGCACGCAGACGCGGAGTTTCTGCTACGTCAGCGACCTCGTCGCCGGCATCCTCAAGCTGATGGAAGCACCGGTGAACGACCCGGTGAACATCGGCAACCCGCAGGAACTCACCATCGAGCAGATTGCGCGGCGCATCATCGAGATGACCGGCTCGACGAGCCGCATCATCTACAAGCCGCTGCCCGAAGACGATCCGAAGGTCCGCCAGCCCGACATCACGCGGGCGCGCACCCTGCTCGACTGGGAACCTTCGGTGTCGCTCGAAGAAGGACTGTCGAAGACCATCGACTACTTCCGCAGCAAGGTGCAGTAACAACCGCGCGCGCGGAACCACGTTCATCGAGGCTGGACCGCCCGATATCGGGACGGCCCGGCCTCACCTGCCGGCGCCGGTCAGCGCAGGCCGCGCCCGATGCGCCACACGTAGTCGATACCCGACGCCAGCGTCACGGCCAGCGACGACCAGATGAAGGCGTCCACCACCGGCGACGTCACGCCAAGCCAGTTGTAGAACATCACCACGACGCACGTGATGATGAACCACGCCGTGGCGGTCTTCCCCAGCATCGATGGCCGGAACGTGCGTGGTCCCGACGCCAGATTCACCACGGCCACGGTGAGCACGATGCCGACATCCCGGCTGATGACGAGGATCGTCAGCCACAGCGGAATACGGTTGACCAGGCCGATGTCCGGCAGCGTCAACACGATGAACGTCGTCACCAGCAGCAGTTTGTCGGCGGCGGGATCCAGCCAGGCACCAAGTTCGCTCTGTTGACCGGCTCGCCGCGCGGTCACACCATCGAGCGCATCGGTGAGACCAGCCACCGAAAACACCACCAGCGCCCAGCCGAACCGGCCATAGACCATCAGCAGGACGAACGCCGGCACCAGCAGCATCCGGAGAAACGTCAGCTGGTTGGCCAGCGTGAATACCGGGCCGGCGGTCATCGCACGAGTGCTTCGAGTCGACCGACGACGTCCATGGCCTGCGTGCCGGAGACGGGCTCGAGCAGGCGAAACGCGTTGCCCTCGAGCGTCATGACACCGGCAGCGACCACGGTGGACACGTCCCGGTAGCTGAGGTGCGTGGGTGCCACGTCGGCCACGGTCATCCTGGCATCCTGCCACTTGCGCGCAGCGGCGGGGTTCAGGGCTGCCACGAGACTGAGAATGCGTGAGGCGGTCCTGGCCAGATCGCCGCGCCGAACCACGCCCGAGGGATCGAATTGATAGTTGGGCAGCGTGTCCATGACCGACGCGCGCACCACGGCCGTAATCCAGTTTTGCGCCCAGTGGCCACGGATGTCGGTAATGACCACCTGGCGCTCGGCCGCCCGCGCCACGAGCGCCTGAAGACGAACGCCAACGATGGCGGCCAGATCGCCCCTCGTGACCTGAACGGACGCGGGAATGGCACGGTACTGCTCGGGCAGGGCCAGCAGCGCCACGCGGTCGCGAGCGCGCGCCAGTGTGTCAGGTGGCACGGCGGCCGGATCCACGGCCGCCGCCTTGTCATAGAGCGCCAGCGCGCCCACGACATCGCCCTGACCGTCGAGGATGTCGCCAAACGCCACCATGGCGCGTGTATCGGTGCCGTCGAGGTCGATGGCTCGCCGCAGGCGTTCCACGGCGGCTTCGGTCCGGCCGGCGCGCCGTTCCACCATGGCCAGATCACGGTAGAGAAACGCGGAGTCGGGCGACGCGGCAATAGCCTGCTCGTACGCCACGCGCGCATCGTCCAGACGCCCGGCGTCGGCGGCGGAGGTGGCACGCGCCAGCAGATCCTGCGTGGCGCGGAACCGCAGTACGTCTACACGCGCCTGCAACCCCGTCAACGAAGGATCCGCGGCCAGTGCCGCTTCGAAACTCGACAGCGCGTCCCCTTCGCGCTGCAATGCCATGAGGGCATGGCCACGCCCGACGAGCGCCGGCGTATATCGTGCGCTCGACACCAGCGCGCGATCGAAACGTTCGAGCGCCTGTGCGGCATCGCCGCGCGCCAGCGACAAGTACCCCATGGCGGCTTCGCCGCTTTCGAGCGCCGGGTCGGCCCTGACGACGGCCGCGAACTCACGCTCGGCATTGCGCAGGTCACCGCCCTGCAGGAACCGCCAGCCGCGGTCGACGCGGTCCACCAGCCCGGCGGCCGTGCCTTCCGGCGACACGGGAAACAGGAAATCGGGATGCCGCGGAGCAGACACCACCGGCGGCGCGGTGCGCGTGGCGCAGGCGCCAAGAGCCACCAGCGTCACAACCATGACGGCCATCGAGAACGGACGACTACGCACGCGTGCCTCCCCGGCGTTGACGGGCCGGTGCCGACCCCAGCGCCTGCCCGGCCAGACGGCGAGGCAGGTCGGCTTCGATGTGAACACGGCCGCCGCTCGTGGTCTGGCTGTGGACACGGCCATGTCGGTGAATCCAGTCGAGTTGTCCGGCCTGGGCCGGGTCATCCGGGTCCAGGGAAATCGACACGCGCTGCTCGTCGAGCGCCAGGTGTTCGGCAACGGACTCGAGCAGGCCTTCGCACCCTTCACCAGTGGCCGCGGCAATGAGCCGCGCCGAAGGTTCGGCCTCCTGCAGGCGCCGGCGTTCGTCGGTCAACAACCGGTCGATCTTGTTGTAGACCTCGATGCGCGGCACGTCGGTGGCGCCAACTTCCTCGAGTACACGGTTCACGGCTGCGGCGTGGCGTTCGCGATCCGGACTCGACGCATCGATGACGTGCAGCACCAGATCCGCGTCGGCCGTTTCTTCGAGGGTGGCCCTGAATGCCGCGACGAGCGTGTGCGGCAGCCGATCGATGAACCCGACGGTATCGCTCAACAGCAGCGGGCGGCGGCCCGGCAGCATCACCTGCCGCACCAGCGGATCGAGCGTGACGAACAGCGCGTCCGACGCTTCGGCACCGGCCCGCGTCAGGCGATTGAACAGCGTGGTCTTGCCGGCGTTGGTGTACCCGACCAGCGCCACCGTCGGCACGTCGGTCTTGTGCCGGCGATCGCGAATCTGCGCGCGCCGGCGGCGCACCGTGTCGATGTTCTGCTCGAGCGCGTGGATCCGCGTGCGGATGCGACGGCGATCGGCTTCGAGCTTCGTTTCGCCGGGACCACGTGTGCCGATCCCACCACCCAGGCGCGACAGTTCCGCGCCCATGCCGACCAGGCGCGGCAGCAGATATTTGAGCTGCGCCAGCTCCACCTGCAGCTTGCCCTCACGGGTGCGGGCACGGCGCGCGAAGATGTCGAGGATGAGCTGCGTCCGGTCGAGCACCTTGCACCCGAGCCGGCGGTTCAGCTCGCGCAACTGTGCCGGCGAGAGTTCGTTGTCGACAATCACCACGTCCACGCCGGCTTCGTCGGCCGCCTGCGCCAGCAGGTCGACCTTGCCGCTCCCGAGAAACGTCGCCGGCTCGGGCTTCGCCCGCTCCTGCAGCGCGCGCAGCACCACGCGGGCACCGGCGGCCTCGGCCAGTCCTTCGAGTTCTTCCATTGAACGTTCGGCGTCCACGCGGCGCGTCGTGCCGGTCATCAGGCCAACCAGCGCGGCACGCTCGAGGTGTTCCGCTTGCGGCTGCATAGAGCGCTTCAGATTGTACAGGAACGGCTCTCCGGGCTGACGCGTCCGCGCATCGGGCGTAGAATCACGACCAGTGGCCAGGACGCCTTCACGCCCCAGCACCGGGAAACCGCGTCTGCCGCGCGCACCACTCCCCCGTCAGACCGGCGGCGCGCACGAGGACAAGCGGAAGCGGCCGATCAGGAAGCAGAAACATCGGCGGACGCCGTCGGCCGACGAGTGAGATCCGCCGACATCCAGCGCCACACCACCAGCGCCAGCACCAGCAGCAACGCGATATCGGCTTCGAACACGATCTGCAGATCCGGACCGCTGATGAAACCCGCCACGATGGGGCTTGCCGCCAGGCCAATCAGCGAGGCCGTGGTCAGCAGTCCGAAGCCCGTGGCGTGCGCGTCGGCCGGCAGCAGCGCGCCTCCGGATGCATAGGCGGCCGTCATCCCGACGCCAATCGCCCAACCCGCCACGCCCAGCGCCAGCGCGAACGCCCACACCGACGGTACGAGCACCAGCACCAGCAGCCCCGCCGCGGTCGCCAGCGACGAACCGGTAATGAGCGCGCGCGGCGTCCGCGACAGCAGCAACGCGCCCGTCATCCGGTGTCCTGCTGCCGCCGTCAGCGCGGCAATCGAGAACAACACGCCGGACACGATCGTGATGCGCCCTTCCGGGAGGCCGAGCCGCTCCACGTACAGCGGCAGGATGGGCCCGAAACTCCGGTCCACGAGCTGCAGGCACAGGATGACGCCAAACACCATCACGAAGCCCGGCGTCTGCCGGAGCTCGCGCAACACATCCATCAACGGCCGGCTGGCGCTGCGTGTCTGTCGAGTTCGCGGCTCTCGATAGCACCATGCCACCAGCAGGATCGCCGCGAAGTAGAACGCCGCCGCCAGCAGGAACGTCGCACGCAGGCCAACGATGGGCGCCACCAGGCCGCCGACGACGGGGCCGAGGGCGGGACCGAGACGCTGCGCCACCTGCACGGTGCCAATCGCCCGCGCCATGTCCTCGCGCGGAACCGATTCGGCGGCCATTGACACCGTCAGCGCGCCGTAGCCGGCAAAGACGCCCAGCAGTGCGCGCAGTGCAAACAACTGCCAGGGTGCCGTGACGAACGCCATCGCGCCCTTGGTCAGCACGAACGCCGTCAGCGAGCGGATGACCAGCACCTTGCTGCCGTAACGATCGCCGACACGTCCCCACAGCGGAGCGCTCACCGCCGTGACGGCTGGCGTAGCGCCCAGCGTGAGGCCGGTCCACATGGCAATGTCCGCCACGTCGCTGACACCCAGCTCGCGGATGTACAGCGGCAGGAACGGCATCACCAGCGTGAAGCCGGCAAAGCCGATTCCGTTGGCGGTGGCGGCGGTGAGGACGTTACGCCGTGGAGAGAACGCGGGAGCAGACACGGCGGGGGCAGCTGTCGCCCGCGCGTCAGAAACGGATCTTCACCGAGGGCCCCGGATACACCTGGATGCTGTCGATGAACCGGATCCGGTGCGGGTCGGTCTGCATCACCAGCGAGCTGGTGCGGATGCCGTCGCCGAAGAAGCGGACGCCGCGCATCAAGGTACCGTCGGTGACACCCGTGGCCGCGAAGATGATGTGCTTGCCGGGCGCGAGGTCGGCGGACCTGAAGGTCTTCTTGATGTCCTCGATCCCCATCGCGCGACACCGTGCTTCGTCTTCGGGCTTGTTCACGACCAGCCGCGCGAAAATCTCGCCGTTCAGGCACCGCATGGCGGCCGCCGTCAACACGCCTTCGGGGGCGCCGCCAATGCCCATCACGGCATGGACGCCGCTGCCGGCCACGGCCGCAGCAATGGCGGCCGACAGATCGCCGTCGCCAATGAGCCGGATGCGTGCGCCGGTGGCGCGGATGTCGCGGATGATCTGTTCGTGGCGCGGGCGATCCAGCACCACCACCGTCAACTCGTCGACCTGGCGTCCCAGGCTGCGGGCAATCGCGCGCAGGTTTTCGCGCACGGGCGCGTCGATGTCCACCAGGTGCTTGGAACTCGGCCCGACCACGAGCTTGTCCATGTAGATGTCCGGCGCGTGCAGCAGCCCGCCGCGCTCGGCCGCGGCCAGCACCGCAATGGCATCCGGCGCGCCGGTCGCGCACAGGTTCGTGCCCTCGAGCGGGTCCACCGCAATGTCCACGCCGTCGAACGACCGGCCCTTGCCCGGATCCAGGCGCTGAGCCAGGCCCACCTTCTCGCCAATGAACAGCATCGGCGCTTCGTCGCGTTCACCCTCGCCAATCACGATGGTGCCGTCGATGGGGACGGTATCCATCTCGTGGCGCATGGCTTCCACGGCGGCCTTGTCCGACAGGTGCCGGTCGCCCTGGCCCATCGTGTAGGCGCAGGCAATGGCCGCCTGTTCGACGACCCGAAGGAACTCGAGTGAGAGGTCGGTTTCGATCTGGCCGCTGGCGGGAGTAGGTGTCTGCATGATGTGGGTGAAGGGGAAGCGCCCGTTCCGCAGGACCGGGCCGAAACACGCCGTTGAGCGTCAATGTCGGACTTGAGTTTTCGTTGATACGCTCCGCTAGATGGTAACAGACTGCCGTCAGGCCTGGCGGCGGACGCTCACCACCGAGCCGCGGGCCAGTCCGAGACGGGCGGCGGCGCTGGCCGCCTTCAGCGCCATCTCCAGATGGTCCGTGCTGCCGAACAACGCGCACGGCACGTCCTCCGTTGCCTCGTCATAGGTGGTCACCAGCCGGGGAATATCGTGTGTGCCGGCCTGGATGGTCACGGCACGGCCCTGCGCCACGCGGTCGAAGGCCCGGCGATCGATGTTGGTAATGCAGTTGCCAAACCGGTCCACGCGCAGAACGACGCCCTCGATGGCATCCACTTCCACGCGCGGATCCGGGATATCGAGCCGCTGATGGTCCGGGACGGTACGCCCGAGCGACGTCAGCGCGATACCGCGCGCCAGCCACCCCGCCGCCGGCGCAAACCGATCGCGCCCTTCGAACGTGCGGCTGACACTGGGGCGAGCGTATTTACGTTCCGTCAGCTCGACCACGCGGCGCGGCGCCGTCTCCTTGAACACCGCGGTCAGCACACCGTTGTCGGGGGCCACGAACCGGTAGTCGCCGGCTTCGGCGGCCAGTCCGCGTCTGGCCGACCCCACGCCCGGATCGACCACCACGAGGAAGACAGTGCCAGCGGGGAAATACCGGTAGCAGGCCGACAACTCCAGCGCGCCGGCCATCACGTCGTGCGGCGGCAAATCGTGCGTGACATCCACGAGCGTCACTTCGGGACACACGCCAAGCACGACACCCTTCATGGTGCCGGCGTAGTGATCCGAGGTGCCGAAGTCACTGAGCAAAGCGACTATCGGGCGCGCCATCCCCGCACGCCCGCTAGCTGCCGACCTTGCGGAAGAGCATCTCGCGCACGTGACTCTTCATGAGGAACGAGTCCGATACGCGCAGGTCCTTGAACAGCTTGATGATGTCGCCATTCAGCAGCGCCCGTTGCCGGGGCCGGCTGGCAGGATAGGTGCGGTGTTTGAGATGCTGCGGGTCCACGACGACGTACTTCGTGTAGATGGACGCGCGTTCGTTGGAGGTGCCGAAAAAACCGAGCAGTGCGCCATCCGGCTTCAGCATGTCCGCCAGCGCCGCGGCCAGCGCCTGTGCCGCGGGTTTGTCGAGGTAATCGAACACGTCCCAGCAGAGGATGCCGTCGACGCTGCCCTTCGGCTCGGTGAACCGCTTGCCGAAGAACGCCGGCAACTCGTCCAGCGTCTGCTTGCGCGCGTGGGCCTCGATGTCTGCCGCGAGATCTTCCACCCGAATGCGACATCCGAGCTGCTCACCGAAAAACGTGACGTTGCTGCCGACCACGGGGCCGAGGTCGAGCAGGACCGGATTGTCGCGTGACTGCAGGTACGTGAGGAACTTCTGCAGCGCCTTGGTCGGGTGGCTCAGCTCCGCCGGCGCAGCGGCCGGAGAGTCCGCCGTGCGCCCGGTCTCGGGCGCGCGGCGGTTCCCCAGAATGCCAAACCAATCCGTGAAGGTACGAACGGAGTCGGCCATCGGACGAATCGGGCCGTCAGGCGCCTACCTTCTGGCCCTGCGCTGCCGGCGCGGCAGCGGCGGGCGCCGCAGCGGCCTTGGGGTTGTTGTTGGCGGCGGCAGCCGGCTTGCTGCTGCCGGCGCGCTGCATGTCGACACTGCCGCGGAAGTGCGCGCCTTCGGCAATGGCCACGCGCGGCGACGTGATGTCGCCATCCACCGAACCGTTGTCGCGGATATCCACCTTCTCCGAGGCCGTGACATTGCCCGTCACTTCACCCAGGACGATGACCGCCTTGGCGAACACCTCTGCGCGGATCTTGCCGTTGGGGCCGATGGTGAGGATGTTTTCCTTGAGTTCAATTCGCCCTTCGACGTTGCCCTCGATGGTCAGGTCCTCACTGCCGCTCAACTCGCCCTTGATGACGACCGACTTCCCAATGTTCACGTTACCCCCCTGCAAAGGTTGAGTGAGCCGCTCGTTCGCTGCCTGGGGCATCGAGACCGCGGGGGCCGCCGGGGCCGCGGTTCCGGGCGCCGGTGGCGTCGTCGGTTTGACCGACTCGTCACGCTTCCACATCGTTAGATTCCTCCCCCTCTCCAGGACCTAGGTTGAGGGTGTCGTTTCATGCCAATGAAACCCGGGGAAGTTGGGCTTCGCGCGTATTGAAGTCGACAGTATGGAGCGACGATCCGGCCTTGTCTAGCCCTTTTATTGCTGAGGGTTAGCCGGAATGTTACGATCGCCGGTCAGGGCCGCATGCGCATTTATCTGGACCACAACGCCACCACCCCGCCGGCCCCGGCCGTTCTCGAAACCATGACCCGCGTCGCCCGCGACGTGTGGGGAAACGCCTCCAGCATTCACCACTACGGCCAGCAGGCCAAGGCCGCCGTGGACGAAGCGCGGGGCCAGGTGGCCGACCTGCTGGGGGCCGACCCGTCCGAGCTGGTGTTCATGGCCGGCGGTACCGAAAGCGACAACGCGGCCATCCGCGGCGCCGCCGAGGCACTTGCGCCCACCGGGCGCCGCCACCTGGTGACGACGGCCATCGAACACGAGGCCGTGCTCAACACCATGAAAGCCCTGGCCCGGCGCGGCTGGGACGTCACCTTCGTCCCCGTCGACCGCACCGGCATCGTCAGCGCGGAGGCCGTGGCGGCTGCCATGACCGACCAGACAGCGCTGGTATCGGTGATGCACGCGAACAACGAAATCGGGACGGTGCAGCCCATCGAGGCCATTGCCGCGGCCGCACACGCCCGCGGTGCCCTCATGCACACCGACGCGGTGCAGACCGCCGGCAAACTGCCGCTGGACGTGCAACGCCTGGGCGTCGACCTGCTGTCGCTGTCCGCCCACAAGTTCTACGGGCCCAAGGGCGCGGCGGCCCTGTGGATTCGACGCGGCGTCCGGCTGCAGTCCTTCGTCACCGGCGGCAAGCAGGAACGCGGCCGGCGAGCCGGGACGGAGAACGTGGCCGCCATTGCCGGATTGGGCGTGGCCGCCGCGCTGGCGCGCCGGGACATGGCCAATGCACAGCCCCGGCTGGCGGCACTGCGCGACCGCCTCGAAGCGGGCATCCTCGCGGCCGTGCCCGGCGCCGAACGTAATGGCACCGACGCTCCGCGCGTCGCCAATACGACGAACATCAGCATCGAACGTGTCGAATCGGAGTCGCTGCTGATTGGTCTCGACCTCGAGGGCGTGGCGGTGTCGTCCGGCTCGGCCTGCTCGTCCGGTACGCTCGAACCGTCACACGTGCTCAAGGCGATGGGCCTGCCGCACGCGCGCACGCTCGGATCCATCCGGTTCAGCCTCGGCACCGCCAACACCGAAGCCGAGATCGATCGGGTGATTGCGGTGCTGCCGGTGCTGGTCGACAAACTGCGCTCGCTCACCGGCAGTCTGCGAAAATAGAACCTGCGTGCCTGCGGTGGCGCCGATCGTCACGCAGGTCCGGGCCAGAGACACATCATGCGTATCGTCGTAGCGATGTCGGGCGGCGTCGATTCGTCGGTGGCCGCGGCCCTGCTGGCCGAGCAGGGTCATGACGTCATTGGTGTGTCGATGCAGCTCTACCCCTCGCCTCACGGCGGCGAGGCCGCCGACCGGACGTACGGCACGTGCTGCACGCTGGACGACCTCAACGACGCACGGCGCGTGGCGCACGCCATTGGTATTCCGCACTACATCCTGAACTTCGAATCGCAGTTCGACGAGGCCGTCGTTTCGAACTTCGTGCGTGAGTACGTGGCCGGACGCACGCCCATCCCGTGCGCGCACTGCAACAGCGATCTCAAGTTCGCGGCGCTGCTCGACCGCGCCGTCGGACTGGGCGCGGCGCATCTGGCCACGGGTCACTACGCACGCATCCTGCACGGCGACGATGGGCGGTATCGGTTGTATCGGGGATTGGATCCCGGGAAGGACCAGTCGTACTTCCTGTTCTCGATGACCCAGGCCCAGATGGCACAGGCGCTGTTCCCGGTGGGACATCTGGACAAGGACACGGTGCGCGAGCATGCGCGCCGGCTGGGGCTGCGCGTCGCCGAAAAACCCGACAGCCAGGAAATCTGCTTCGTTCCCGACGGCAACTATGCGGCGTTCGTGGAGCGCGAGGCGCCCGCCCTCACCCGTCCCGGTGCCATTGTCGGTGAGGACGGCCGCGTGCTGGGCATGCACGAGGGCGTCCACCGTTTCACCATCGGCCAGCGCAAGGGCCTGCGCCTGTCGTCCTCCGAGCCGCTGTACGTGCTGCAGATCGACGCGGAGGACGCGCGTGTGACGGTGGGATCGAAGTCGGCCCTCGGCCGCGATCGGCTCACCGCGTCGCAGGTGAACTGGACATCGGGCACGGCCCCCGTGTCATGGACGTCCGTGGCCGGCCAGATCCGCCACCGCCACGATGCCGCGCCTTGCCGCGTGCGCGCGCTGGACGAGGACCGTGCGGAGTTGATCTTCGAGACACCACAGACCGCCGTCACGCCCGGACAGGCCGTGGTGTTCTACGACGGCGACGAAGTGGTCGGCGGAGGGTGGATCGAGTAAATCACGAGATTTCGTGATCTGGTGATCTGGTGATCTGGTGATCTGGTGATCTGGTGATCTGGTGATCTGGTGAAGTGGCGATCGCCACTTCACGAAATCTCGAGATGTGACGCTCGATCACGAGATCACAATATCTCGTCGAGCCGCTAATGCCCCGTACCGGCGAGGAACCGTTCTGCGTCGATGGCCGCCATGCAGCCGGAGCCGGCGGCGGTGACCGCCTGGCGGTACACGTGATCCTGCACGTCGCCGGCGGCAAACACGCCCGGCACACTGGTGCGCGATCCCCGATGCGTGCGGATATAGCCGTTGTCTTCGAGTTCCAGCTGCCCGCGGAAGAGCGTGGTGTTGGGGGTGTGGCCAATGGCAATGAAGACGCCGTCCACGGCCATTTCGCTCGATGCGCCCGTCTGGTTGTTCTTCAGCACCAGCGAGGTCACCGCCCCCTTCGCGGGATCCTTGATGTCGACCACCTCGGTGTTCCACACGAACGTGATGTTGGGCGTGGCCATGGCCTTGTCCTGCATCACCTTCGAGGCACGCAGCGTGTCGCGCCGGTGAATGACCGTGACCTCGCTTGCCAGCTTCGCCAGGTAGATGGCTTCTTCGAGCGCCGTGTCGCCGCCGCCCACCACCGCCACCTTGAGCCCCTTGAAGAAGAAGCCGTCGCAGGTGGCACAGGTGGACACGCCGCGGCCGGACAACTGCTTGTCGACGCCCAGGTCCAGCCACTTCGCGGACGCGCCGGTCGCCACGATGAGCGACTGCGCGGTGAATGTCTTGTCCGAGACGGTCAGCGTGAAGGGCCGCTGCGACACGTCCACCGCCGTGACATCGCCCTGGATGATTTCGGCGCCGAAGCGCAGGGCCTGGGCACGCAGTTCGGCCATGAGATCGGGGCCCATGATGCCGTCACGGAAGCCGGGCCAGTTCTCGACCATGGTGGTGAGCATCAACTGGCCGCCGGCTTCGATACCCTCGATGACGAGGGGCGTGAGGTTGGCGCGGGCCGCATAGAGCGCTGCCGTGAGTCCGGCCGGGCCGGACCCGATGATGATGACCTGACGATCCGTGTTCATGCGTGAGGATGGCTCAGAGGTGGCGATCGATGACCTGTCCGAGGAGTTGGCGTCGCTGCCCGACACC
>CAZZGM010000009.1:15479-19921 GCA_964653955.1 uncultured Bifidobacteriaceae bacterium
GCCAGGTCGGCCTTCGTGTACTGCGCGCCGACGAGCGTTTCCTTCAGCTCACCGTCCTTGAACAGCAGCAGCGTCGGGATACCGCGCACCATGAAGGACTGCGGGGTGGCCGGGTTTTCGTCGACGTTGACCTTGGCCACGGTCAGCCGGCCGTCGTACTGTTCGGCCAGCTCGTCCACCAGCGGCGCCAGCCGCCGGCAGGGCGCGCACCATTCGGCCCAGAAGTCCACCAGGACCACGCCACTCTTTACCGACTCGCCGAAATTGGCGTCCGTAAACGCCTTGACCTTGTCAGAAGCCATGTCACCTCTCTATATGGATTGGATGCCGCGTCCCTCAGGACGGGGTGCCCATCCGGCCAGCCAACACTCTCTTATACACCTTGACGTACTCACGAGCCGAGCGGTCCCACGAGAAGTCCTTGCGCATGCCGTTCACCTGCAGCCGGCGCCACATCTTCGGCCGGTTGCGGTAGAGCGCGAGCGCCTCCTCGAGCGCGTGTTTCAGCGCCGCCGGCGAGTACTCCGAGAACAGGAAGCCCGTGCCCTGGCCGTTTCGTGGATTGCAGGGACGCACCGTATCGACCAGGCCGCCCACCGCGCGAACGACCGGCACCGTGCCATAACGCAGGCTGTACATCTGGTTGAGCCCGCACGGTTCGTAGCGCGACGGCATCATGAACACGTCGGCGCCGGCTTCGATGAGATGCGCGCGCCGTTCGTCGTAGCCGATGTGCACGGCCACCCGATCGGGCCGCCACGCCGCCAGCCCGCGCCACATGTCCTGATAGCGCGGCTCGCCGGAGCCAAGAATCGTGAAGCTCGCGTCGAGTGACGGCAGTTCGCCGGCCAGTGCCGCAATGAGATCGAGCCCCTTCTGATCGACCATCCGCGACACCATGCCAATGAGCGGCCGCGCCAGACTTTCCTCGTCGACGGGCAGTCCCGACAGTTCCAGCAGCGCGCGCTTGGCCAGCGCCTTGCCCGACAAATCAGTGGCGCTGTACGGCGCCGGCAGGAACGGGTCGGTGGCGGGGTTCCACTCTTCCACGTCAATGCCGTTGAGGATGCCCGTCAGATGATCGCGGCGGGCGCGCATCACGCCTTCGAACCCGTATCCGTACTCGGACCGCTGGACTTCGTCGGCGTACGTGGGACTGACCGTGGTGACCGCATCGGACAGATTGACTCCCGCCTTGAGGAAACTCAGACGGTCGTGGAACTCGAACCCCGCGATGCCGTAGTCGTGCCACGAGAGACCGAGAGGCGGCACCCACGCCTTGTCGACAATGCCCTGATAGGCGAGGTTGTGGATGGTGAACACGACGCCGGTCCGCGCATGGCCGCGCATGTACACCGGTGCGAGTCCTCCCTGCCAGTCGTGAGCGTGGACAATGTGCACCGGCTCGGCCTGGCGCGCCTGCCAGTCGACGGCCGTGGCCGCCAGCGCGGCAAAACGGAGCGCGTTGTCCGGATAGTCGATGCCGTGTTCGTCGTAGTAGATGCCGGTGCGATTGAACAGCGGCGGACAGTCGGCCAGCAGCACACGTGCGCCCGGGCCCAGCGGCCGCGCGGTCAACGCGACGTCGAACCACTCACCCGCCAGGTGGAGGCGCGTGTGATCGGCCGGCTCACCCGCCTCGACACCGCGATAACGCGGCGTGATTACCGTGACGTCGTGTCCGAGGCGGCCCAGCGCCTTCGGCAGCGCCGCGGCCACGTCGGCCAGCCCCCCCGTCTTGGAGAAGGGATAGACCTCCGACGAAATCATGACGATACGAAGTCGGCGCGGCGGGGGCACGGACTCTCAGCTTACCGCACCGGCAACGCGTCTCGCGATCACCGATAATTGCCGTATGCCTCGTTCGTCACCCGGCGACCGTTCGGCCCCGCGCGACATCAGCGAACTGCGCGCGCTGGCCGAGCGGCAGCCCGACCTTGCCGCCGCCGCAATGCTGCACGCCGAACTGGTCGCGGCCGTGCGGCGCGTCAGCAGCCGGCTCACCACGCCGGCGCTCGACATCCCACCCGAGTTGCTGCAGGCCCGGCTCGCCAGGCACGTCTGCCTGGTGTCGTTTGGCGAATTTCCCGTGGACTGGCCCGAGGTGCGGCTGCTGATTCGCCAGGTCACCGACAGCCTGCGCCGCGTCGACCTCGTCGATCGAGACTCGGCCGCACGCCTCCATGCCGCCGGCCGCGATGCCAGCCTGCCCGATCGCGCCCGCGCCTGGTACGAAGAACCCGCACCCGATCAAACATCCAGCGGCCCCGAGCCGCCCGATCCGATGTGGGGCGAGGTGCTCGGCTGGGCCATGAAGCCGTTCCTGATACGTGCGGCGGAGGTCCTCACGCGCCGTGTGTCGCTGGATGCGTGGCGGGTGGGACGCTGCCCGGTGTGCGCGGCGGAGCCGGAACTGGGTGCGCGCCTGGCCGGCGGCGACATCGTCCTGCTGTGCGGCCGGTGTCAGGCCCGCTGGCCGTTCGACGGCGGGTGCACGGCCTGCCCGCATCCCGACAACGGGGACGTCGAGGTGCTGACAACGGCCGACGGCGCGTATCGCATTACGCGCTGCCGGCGATGTGATCGGTATCTGAAGCTGCTGGATACGCAGACGGCCGGACGGCCGCTGCTGCCGTTCTACGATCCGGTGGCGACGCTGCCACTCGACGCCGCGCTGCTGCAGGGGCGCTGACGCGCCTCGTCAATCTTCCAGCTGCAGCTGCACCTGGGCACCTTCTTCGGCGCCCATCAACGCGCGGGTCCGTTCGGTCAGCCAGTTGAACAGGTGCCGCGTTTCCCAGAACCGGTTGGCGCTGGTCTTCGCGCCCAGAACGACCACGGCCACCTGCTGGCCGGTCTGCGGGAGCCGCAGCAGCGCGGCCATGCAGTATCCCGCACGGCTGATGAAGCCGGTCTTGCCGCCCAGCACGTCGATGTCGCCGGTCTTCACCAGCTGGTTCGTGCTGTTGACCTTGATGACCTGCTTGCCAGACATCGTTTCGTACGACGTCTTTCGCATGATGCCGCCAATGCGCTCGTCGGCCGCCACATAGGCAATGAGCTGGGCCATGTCGTAGGCCGACGACACGTTGTCGGCCAGCAGGCCCGATGGATCGGCGTACCGCGTGCTGGTGAGCCCGAGTTCCTCGGCCTTCTCGTTCATGCGGGCCACGAACCCCTGTGCGCCGTAGGGCGACACCCGGGCCAGCGCGCGAGCGGCGGCGTTGTCGGATCCGATCAACAGGAGGTTCAGCAGATCCTCGCCCGTCACGGTGTATCCGAGCCGCAGGTAGGTGGTGGACGCGCGGGCCACGTCGGTGTTGACCACCTTCACCGGCACGTCCAGATCCATGCCGCTTTCGAGCACTACCAGGGCGGTCATCACCTTCGTGATGCTGGCAATGGACCGCTCGTTTTCGGCGTTCGACGACCACAGTACCTCGCGGGTGACCGGGTTGTAGATGATGGCGGCTTCGGCGCGCACGTCCGGCACCTGCTGGCCGAACTCGTCCACCTTGAAGCGCGGGGTCTGGGCTTCCTTTGCCTCACGTGCCCGGGCCGCGGCGCGTGCGCGAGCCAAACGTTCGCGCCGGGCCTTGGCAGCCGCCGCGTTGTACGCCGGCTTGGCCGCGGGTTTGGACACCGCGGGGCGTGTAGCCTGGGACGCCGGCGGCGCCTTCTTCTGAGTGGTCTGGGGGGCCGCGTGCAGGGATGCGGGAGCGAGCAAACCCGCCAGGGCCAGCATCACACCCACGACACGCGTCAACTGAGAGGTTGCGATCCGCGCCATCACGCCTCGGTGCTACGAAGTTACTGTTTCGAGGCCCCCAGGCGGGACGCCTCCGTCTGAATAGAGTGTCGGCATTGTAGCAAAGCAACTTTAAGGCGCAAGCCCTTTTCCCGCAGTGGGATACACTTCTCGGCCGTGTCAGACCCGGCGACGCACGAATTCAGGTCCCTTCGCGATGCGATCACGCGCCGGACGCACGTCCGGAGTGCCCTCGCCCTGGCGGGCATCGTGGCCTGGGCCGCGCTGCGCCTCATCACCGTGGATGCCCTGCCGTCCCCGGGCGCCGCCCTGATACCGCTGGTGGTGCTCGTGGCCACCTTCGAGGTGATTCGGCCGCTCCACGCCGGGGCCGAACGAATTGGCCGCTATCTGCAGGTGTTCGTGGAAGAAGCCGGCGGCACTGACGAGCTGCCCTTGCGCACGCCGGCCTGGGAACGCACCGCCATGCGCTTCGGACCGTCGGTGCCTGGCGCGGCAGGCCACCCGTTGTTTCTGCCGGTGTTCATCGGCGCGCTGGGCGCGGACCTGCTGCTGGTACTGCCCGCGCTGCAGCCGGTGCTGCTGGAGGGAGGTCGGGCACTGCTCCTGCTGCCCTACGCCGCGTTTGTGGCGTGGATGCTGCACGCCGACCGCGGCATGCGCCGGCAGCGGG
>CAZZGM010000010.1:0-19907 GCA_964653955.1 uncultured Bifidobacteriaceae bacterium
CGGTCGTTCCTACGGAACGGCCGCTACCAATTCAGCTGTTACACGCCACTAGAGGTGACACCCCTTGTGCATGCAGTTGCAGTGCAGCTCGGTCTCGGGGGCCTTCTTGCAATAATCGCTGCAGTATTTCTCCCCGGCGGGCACGGTACACTCGCAACTCGGATGGGCGCACTTCTTCGGTGCCGGCGACTGTGGCTCAGCCATATCCGTATCCCCTCCTGAGCCCCCATTATGCGCCCCCCGGGCACGGCTGACTACAGATCTGCTGCCTGGTCGACGTCCACCTGCAGACGCTGCGACAGCCAGGCCCGGGCCATGCGGAAATCGCGTTTGGCCGTGGCCAGCGAGATGTCCAGCAGCTCGGCTGCTTCGTTGCGGCCGCAGCCGAGAAACACGCAGAGCTGCACGAGCTCGGCCTTCCGCGGATCGAAGGCCGCCAGTTCGTCGAGCGCCCGGTCGAGGTCGAGGAGATCCGTGGACGTGGGGTTCACCAGGTGCAGATCGTCGGTCAGCGGCACGCGCTGACGGCGGGCGCCGCGCTTCTGGGCGTGAGTCGATCGGACGTGGTCGATGAGGATGTGCCGCATCACGCCGGATGCAAAACCGAAAAAGGCTCGTCTGTTGGGAAAGTTGGTCCGCTCCTGCTTGAGCAGCCGCAGGTACAGGTCGTGTACGAGAGTGGTGGCCTGAATGGTGCCGCCACCGCCGCGCAACGAACGCGCCGCCATGGCGTGCAGAGGATGGAGCCGGCATGGCCCCATCCTCTGTCCGTAATTACCCGGAAAAGCGGACGCCGACGCGGCCGGTCCTGGGACCGAGCACCGCCGTTGGCGTCTGGAACGTGGCGCCGGTGGTCGTGTTGATGACCTCCGCCGCGTAGCTGTTCAGCAGGTTGAAGCCGTCGGCAAACAGCCTGAGGCGCGTGCGTCCGAACACCAGCGATTTTTCGGCGCGAAGATCGACCACCGAGACATTGTCCTGGCGAAACGCGTCGTAGTCGCTCACGTAAATCGTGTTGGCCGCGCTCGAACCCGAGCGGCCGGCCGAAAACGTGCAGGCGCACGAAGCCGGTGCCGTGACGGCCAGCACGCGTGCGTAGTTGGAGCCCGACTGGAACCGGTAGACGCCGCTCACCAGCACGCCGAACGGCAGCTCGTACTGCGCGTTGGCCTTGAAGCTGTACACGGTGTAGTCGTAATCGAACGGACCGTTTGGCGTGTAGGGATAGCCCGCCGGGAAGTCATGCGACCACGTATGACTGAAGCCGGCGCCACCGGACCAGCGGCCGGTCCGCCGGCGCGTAAACGACAGCTCGATGGTCTTGTGCGTGGCGTCCAGCGGCGCGTTGGTCACGACGTTGGTGGCCGGATACTGGCCGATCTCCGACGAAGGAATCCCGTAGGCGGTAACCACCGCATCATCGGCTGTGCCGCGGATGCCATCGAGGCCAGGGTCGACCACGTCGAACGGCACGGAGTAGGCAGAGGCGGGACGGAAGGGCTGGAACGTGCCCGTCTCGTTCCTGAGCGCGTGCCAGGCAAAGCCAGCGCGCGCCCCGACGTTGCCTCCGAGTTCCTGCTCGAGGAACACCGTGGCCTGGTTCGAGTACGGCTGCTCGATGCCATGGTCGAACTGGATGGTACCGGCCAGCGCGGTAGACAGCACGGAGCCTTCTTCGCCCGGCTGGTAATAGCCGTCACCGTTGGTGTCGGTCCAGGCGTAGGTCACGCTCTTCGACGACTGGTTCGGGTTGGCCGAGGCCGCCAGGTTTACGCCGGGGTTGAAGCGGAAGAACCCGTAGTTGCCCTTCAGCACCGTGCGGCCATCGCCACGCACGTCGTAGGTCAGGCCCAGGCGGGGGACGATGGACGACCAGGTGACGTAGCTGGTTTTGGGGAAGGTCGCGGCGGGAACGTCGAGCGGGCCGAAGCTGTAGGCCAGCTGGCGCTGCTCCGGTGTCCACACATGATAGCGGTCGTAGCGGAGGCCGAGATTGAGCGTGGCGCGGCCCAGCGTCCACTGGTCGTTGATGAACGCGGCCACCGTGTCGAGCTTGTTGATGTTCAGCAGATCGCCGTTCGGGCCCGCCAGGACGTTCCCCACCTGCAGCGCCGTTGGCGCAAACAGCGTGACACGCTGGGCGACACCGTCCACCGAGAACTGCCGCACGTTGCCCGAGGCCCCCTGCTCCACGCCGGACCAGCTCGACTCGAGAAACAGCTCGCCACCGACCTTGATGTTGTGCGAGCCGCCCAGTCCTTCCTTGAACCACGTGAGCGCGCCCGTGGCCTGGCGCCGCTGCCGGTTGGTCTGCGACCGCGCATCGCCGCCGTCAATGGTCAGCCGCACGGTATCGAGCCGCTGCGGCAGGGTGGCGTCGGTGTTGGGCAGCAGCGGCAGGTAGTAGCCGAATACCCCGTAGCGGGCCTCCGCGTACAGTGACTGGCTCAGCGTGCCGTTCCATTCGCCCTTGTAGACCCACGTGCCCGCGTCCTGAGCCACGGTGTTCGCCAGGTCGGTGTAACGGTAGCCGCCCTGCGGCAGGCGGTTGGGCTGCACCTTCTGCACCCACGTGTAATAGCCAATCAGCTTGTGGTTCGGGTTGAGCTGATACGTGGCCTTCCCGCTGGGAATCCAGAGTTTCGTCTTGAACAGCTCGTCCGAAATCGGGCCGACGAAGTTCGGCTGCCGGACATCGATGTTCTGATGGCGGTAGGACGTAAACCACCAGGCGCGGTCCTTGATGATGGGACCGCCGAGGTTCAGGTTGAAGTCGCGATAGGTCTCGAGCTGGTTGCTGCCGCGCGCAATCCCGTATCGCGAGCTGACGTCCTCGGCAATGTTGGTGGACTGCATGCCGTTGTTCTCGTAGTCCGTATAGATTTCGCCGGACAGACGGTTGCCGCCGGACTTGACGAGAAACGACGTTTGCACCCCGGGCGTCGGCATCTCGGCGCCCTGGCCGATGGTGCCGAAGAAAATTTCCTCGAACGAGCCGTAGTCCCAGTAGGTGCCGGCGCCGGACGTGCCTTCCGTGACATTGATGTTTTCCACCAGCACGCGGTTCTGTCCGCTGTAGCCGTACGCGGCATACCCCGTCTGGTTGCCGGCGCGGCTGCCGCCGACGTCGATGCGGCTCATCTGCACAGCTGGTGTAATGGCCAGCAGCGCCCACATGTCGCGGGCGTTCGGAATTTCCTGCAGTGCTTCGAGTCTGAAATTCTGCTGCACGCGCGTATTCGAGGTGTCGATGACCGGCGCATCACCACGCACGGTAATGCTCTCCTCGAGCGTGGCCAACGCGAGTTCGGCGTTCACCGTGGCAGTGAAACCGAGCGTGATGGCAATGTTGTCGCGCTGAAGCGTGGTGAAGCCGGGAAGCTCGAAGGTGACGCGGTAGATGCCCGGCGGGACCGCCGGAAACCGGTAGCCGCCTTCGGGACCGCTCACCGTGACCTGCGGCGTGATGAGTGCGGGACTGGACGTCGTGACGGTCACGCCCGGGAGAGCAAGGCCGCCGGCATCGGTGATGCGGCCGGCAATCGAACCGGTGGAACTGGCGCCGCCGCCCTGGGCGAACGCCGGAAGGGCGCTCAGGACGAGCGCGAGGGCCGGAAGCCAGGTACGCCACCCGGCAGAACTGCGAACACCGAAAACCATGAAGACACCGCCTCCGAAACAAAACCAGACGAACAAGGAACTTCGAACGCACGACGACACGGACAACACATCGATCGACAGGACATCGCTGCCTCCTGAAACGCAAAAAGGCCGCTCGGAGCGAGCGGCCTCGGTAGCACCACGGGAATGAAACGTGGCAGGACTACGACATGAGGAGACCGCTTCGCATGGACGGCATTCGACAGGTGCCGGCACACATGGCGCCGCACATGGCAAAAGGCCGACACGCAAAGCGATACATCGACATGGAGTGATTTACAGCCTATCGGTTCCGGGGCAGGCGGTCAAGCCCCGCCCCGGGCCGATCGCCCCGGCGTACGCCGAACAGCGACCGCGAGGCGGTGCCGGGGCACTGGCACGGTCAGGATGTCAGAAGTAGTCGGCCTTCCACCACACCACCTCCTCCGCGGCCAGCGGGGGCAGGGGCAGCGTGCGATCGCGAAGCGGCCTGATCATCAGGACCTCGCGCGTCGGCGTGGCACTCATCACACGCACCTGCGGTGGCGCCAGCGATGCCGGCAGCCATGCGTGAATGTCGGGACACGCCTCTCCCGGATGGCGCGCCAGCATCACCTGCAGCATGGCACCCAGGCGCGCGCCCGATGGATCGCGATCGCCGGCGTCGTAGATGAACCAGCGTCCGTCGTGAACCACCGACACGAGGTATGCCACCGGCTGATGTCCTTCTTCGGACACCAGGAACTCCACCTCGCGCAGTCCCGGCGGACCGAGGCCCGCCAGCAGGCGCTGACGGGCAATACCGAACCGGATGGCGTCCTCGCTGCGCACCGTGGCCAGCCGGGCGTCGGCCACGCGCGCCGCGGCAATGTCGGCCATCGCGGGAATGTCCCTGTCCTCGCCGCTCCTCACGAGCACCGCCGGTGGACCGCCGCCCTTACGATCGACCTCGAGCGAGACTTCCATCAGCGGCACCGGCACGAAATCCAGGCGCTCATAGAAAGACGGATCGATTTCCGAGAACAACGCCGCGAATTCGTAACCCTCGGCCTCGGCGGTTTCAATCATGCGCGCAATGAGTTCGCGCGCGGCACCGCGGCCTCGATAGGCCGGCGCCGTGAACACGGCGCCAAGCCCCAGCACGCGCCGGATACGTCCGTCGATGCGGAGTGAAAGGTCGTAGCGCTTGGCACTCGTCACGACGTGCGGGCCTTCGACCAGCGCCACGCGGTCCAGGTGCTGGCTGCCCCACGGCGTCTTCAGCTGCGCGGCCCAATGTCGTCCGTACTGCTCGCGGCTCAGTCCGTCGTGCCAGACGGTGTAGGTGTCGTCCAGAATCCGTTCCAGCACGCCGCCCACGGCCGGCACCACGCTCAACGCCACGAACCGGCGCTCCTGTCTGTATGTGTCGTCATCTCGATCGGCAGAGGGTACTCCAACTTCACCACGCTCGCGAGTACGTCATCGCGCTCCAGGGACACAAACGACAGGCGTCCGTGCGAAAATCCTGCGCGTGACGCTCGCAGACCTCCGGACACCAGCCGTGCTCGTCGACCGCGCCCGTGCCACGCGCAATCTCGATCGCGTGGCCGCGTCGGCCACATCGCGCAACCTCCGGCTGCGCCCCCACGCCAAGACACACAAGAGCCCGCTGGTGGCCCGCTGGCAGATGGAACGCGGCGCCGTGGGTATCTGCTGCGCGAAGCTGGGTGAAGCCGAGGTATTTGCGGATGCCGGCATCGACGACATCCGGCTGCCTTACCCGCTTCATCCCGCCAACGCCGACCGAGTGGTGGCACTCGCCCGCCGCATTCGCCTGTCGTTCATCGTCGATCATCCGGACGTGGCGCGCGCGTGGTCGACGGCCCTCGCGAATGCGGGCGTGCAGGTGGACGTGCTGGTGAAAGTGGATGTGGGCTTCCACCGATGTGGCATTGCGCCCGACCCGGCCACGGCCGTTCCGTTCATGGCGCTCGTCGCCGGGCTGCCGGGACTGCGGCTGCGAGGACTGCTCTCCCATGCCGGCCAGGCCTATCACGCGACATCCGAGGATCACCTCCGCGACATTGCACGGCACGAAGCCGCCACGCTGCGGACGCTGGCCGACGCGTCGCGCGCAGCCGGCGTCGCCATCGCAGAACTGAGCGCCGGCGCCACGCCCACGGCGCGTTTCTCCCTTCAGGAAGCAGGACTCACGGAGTACCGCTGCGGCAACTACGCCTATTTCGATCGCACGCAGGTCGGTCTTGGAGCAGCAACGCTGGACGACTGTGCGCTCACCGTGCTCACGCGCGTGGTCAGCAAACCCGCCCCGGACCGGATCGTGCTCGATGCCGGCAGCAAGACGCTCAGCAACGACGGCGCTCGCGGCTTCCATGCAACGCCAGGCTACGGCGTCATCCTTCCCGCGGCACCCGATGATCTCGTCCCGGCGCACGTCGCCGACGAGACGCTGACGATCGAACGTCTGTCAGAGGAGCATGCCGTGGTCGCGGCGGCAACCGGTTCCACACGACTGGAACCCGGCGATCTCGTACGAATCGTCCCCAACCACTCGTGCGTGGTGTCGAATCTGGTGGACCAGGCGTGGCTGCTCGACGGCACCCACGTCGAGCCGCTGCCCATTGCCGCGCGCGGCCGCATCACATAGGGGCAGTCCGCCGCCACCGAACATATGGCCGCGGAGACACCACGGCCGCCGTACTGGCATCCGAAGCTGCGATGACAGAAGATCGTACGATGCGCATCGTTGCTTTTGCCGGGAGCCTCAGACGTAGTTCGTTCAACCGTTCACTGCTCGTCAACCTGGCCGAACTGGCACCCGCCGGCATGGCCGTCGAAATCCACTCCCTGGCCGGCATTCCGCTGTTCAACCCGGACGAAGAAGCCGAAGGCGTACCCGCGGCCGTCCAACAATTGCGTGACGCCGTGACCGCGGCCGATGGCCTGCTGGTGGTCACGCCGGAGTACAACGCGGGCGTGCCCGGCGTGCTGAAGAACACGCTCGACTGGCTGTCGCGCCCCAGCGGCAGGAGCCCGCTGGCCGGCAAACCCGCCGCCATTGCCGGCGTCACCACGGGAAGTCTCGGAACGGCCCGGGCGCAGGCACAACTGCGTGCGCTGCTGGACCACACGGCCACGCCGGTGCTGCCGGCACCGCAGGTGTTCATTTCCCTGGCGAAGGACAAGTTCGACACCGACGGCCGCCTCACGGACCTGAAAACGCGCGCGTTTGCCGCCACGTTCATGGGCGCGCTCGCGGATTGGGTGCACAAGTTCCCGCCCGCGACGCGTTGACCCTGTCACCGGCCGGGTGATATCACCAATCGATGCAGGTCGACATCGACGAGCTCGAGCAGTACCGTCCGGTGGTCACGGGCCACTGCTATCGCATGCTGGGGTCGGCCGCCGAGGCCGAAGACGCCGCGCAGGACACATTCGTGCGCGCCTGGCAGGCGCGCACGCGTTTCGAAGGCCGCTCCTCGGTGAAGACGTGGCTGTACCGCATTGCCACCAACGTCTGCCTGGATGCGCTGGCCGACCGGTCGCGCCGCATGCGGCCCATCGACGAAGGCCCGGTCGGGAGCACGGAAGATGAACTGGTGGAGAAACCGCGGTCACACTGGCTGGAGCCGGTACCCGATGCCCGCGTGATTCCAGCAGCGGCCGACCCGTTCGAACGCGCCGCCATGCGCCAGAACATCCGCCTCGCGTTCGTCGCCGCCCTCCAGCACCTGCCGCCGCGCCAGCGTGCCGCGCTGCTCCTCGCCGACGTCGTCGGGTGTTCGGCCGCCGAGACAGCCGAGGCGCTGGAGATGAGCGTGGCCGCCGTCAACAGCGCACTCCAGCGTGCCCGCGCCACGCTGGCCACCCGTGTGCCCACGCCGGCGGCGCCAGCCGAAGAGGATCTGTCCGACGAAGAGCAGGCGCTGCTCCACCGCTATCTGGACGCGTTCCAGCGATACGATGTCGACGAGCTGGTCTCGCTGTTGCGCGAGGACGCCGCGTTTTCGATGCCGCCATATGCGTTGTGGCTGCAGGGTCCCGAGATGGTCCGCGCCTGGCTGCTGGGCCGCGGGGCCGGTTGCCGAGGTTCGCGGCTCGTCCCGGTGGACGCGTGTGGCCAGCCGGCGTTCGCGCAGTACCGGCCCGGCAATGCGGAAGGAGCCCCACACAAGGCGTGGGGCCTCGCCGTGCTCGAGCTTCGCGGCGGACGTATCGGCTCGTGGACCACGTTTCTCGACGTGGACACCATCTTTCCGCTGTTCGGCCTGCCGTTGACGCTCCGCTGATCACTCCGTTCACCCCTTGATTCCGAGCACGGCCGCGGGCGACCGATGATTTCCCGCGCGGTGAAGCGTCCAAGCAGATATGGACCACTCACGCGAGCTTTTCGTCAATCTTCCCGTCCGCGATCTGCAGAAGACCATGGCCTTCTTCACGACCCTGGGCTTCACCTACAACAAGCAGTTCACCGACGACAACGCCGCCTGCATGAACGTCAGCGACAAGGCCTGGGTGATGCTGCTGGCCGAGCCCTACTTCAAAGGCTTCACGTCACGCCAGATCTGCAATACATCCACGCACACCGAGGCGCTGCTGGCCCTGTCGTGCACCAGCCGCGAAGAGGTGAACCAGATGGTCGAGAAGGCGCTGGCCGCCGGCGGAAGCTCGGCGATGCCGCCGCAGGACCACGGCTTCATGTACGCGTGGAGCTTCTACGACATCGACGGGCATCATTGGGAGGTGTTGTGGATGGATCCGGCGTTCATTCAGAAGACTGAAGGGTAAGGGCCGTGATCTTCATGGGCTGGCCCGCCTTCGCTCGCAATGAACCAGAGCGAGCTACGGCGGGGCAAGCCCGTTCGGCCCCTCGCGACGAACCCCGGCGAGCGACGGTGGGGCAGGCCCGTTAGGCGGAGACGGTCGAGATGCCGGCATCACCGCGATGCCCCGTATACTCGGCCCGACATGGCCATGCTTCGCCCCACGCCCCTCGTGCTGCTGGCTGCGCTTGCTGTGACCTGGCAGGCCGGCCTTCGTTCACAACCCGCGGCCTACGACCTCGTCATTCGCGGCGGGCTCGTCGTCGATGGCACGGGTAACCCGTGGTTCAGGGCCGACGTCGGCGTCAGCGGAGATGACATCGTCGCCGTCGGCCCGCGACTCGCGGGCGAGGCCGCCCGTGTCATCGACGCGCAGGGACTGATCGTCGCGCCGGGGTTCGTCGACGTGCATGCGCATGTGGAACCACAGGCCGACGGGCAGGACATGGCCGGCAACCCCGCCGCGGAAAACCACCTGCGGCAGGGCGTCACCACCGTCATTGGCGCGCCCGATGGCGGTGGCCCGGTGGAAACGGGCCAATACCTGGACGCGGTGAGCGCCGCGCGGCCCGCCATCAACGTCGGCCTCTTCATCGGGCACGGCGCCGTGCGCGGTGCCGTGATGGGACAGGACAACCGCGTGGCCACGCCCGAAGAACTGGAGCGTATGCGCGCGCTGGTGCGGGCCGGCATGCGCGATGGCGCGCTGGGGTTGAGCACCGGACTTTTCTATGTCCCCGGCAATTACGCGCCGCTCGACGAAGTGGTGGAGCTGGCGCGGGTGGCGGGTGAAGCCGGGGGCATCCATCAGTCGCACATGCGCAACGAGACGGACGGCGTGCTGGACAGCGTCGCCGATACCATTGCCATTGGCGAACGTGGCGGCCTGCCGACGCAGGTCACGCACCACAAGATTGTCGGCAAGGCCAACTGGGGCCGCAGTGTCGAAACGCTACGCCTGGTCGACGAAGCGCGGGCGCGCGGCGTGGACGCCACCATCGACCAGTACCCGTACACGGCGTCCAGCACCTCCATCCAGGGAGGACTGGTGCCTCAGTGGGCACAGGCCGGTGGACGTGATGCCATGCTGCAACGGCTCCGTGAGGAGCCCACGCGTGCCAGGGCACTGGCGGCCATTGCCGATGCCATCGAGAACGAACGCGGCGGCGGAAATCCGGCCAACGTGGTGTTGGCCGCCTGTCCATGGGACACGAGCCTTGCCGGCAAGACGCTCGCCGACGTCCTGAACGATCGCGGCCGGCCCGTCACCATTCCCAACGCCGCCGAACTCGTGCTGGACATCGTCGAACGCGGCGGGTGCCGCGCCGTGTATCACGCGATCAGTGAAGACGACCTCATCCGGATCATGCAACATCCCGCAAAAATGATTGCGTCGGACTCGGCGCCGGGGGTACCGACTTTCGGCAGGGACGTGCCGCACCCGCGCGCCTACGGCACCTTCGCACGCGTGCTGGGTCTTTATGTTCGCGAGAAAGGTGTGCTGACACTCGAGGATGCCGTTCGCAAGATGTCTTCATTCCCCGCGCGGCGCATGGGGCTCACGGATCGAGGCATCATCCGTCCCGGCATGAAAGCCGACATCGTCGTGTTCGATGCCGCCACCGTGAAGGACATGGCTACCTTCGAGCAGCCGCATCAGTACGCCGTTGGGGTATCGGCAGTCGTGGTGAATGGACAGGTGGCACTCGCGGACGGTCAGCCGACGAGCGCAAGGGCGGGACGGGTGGTGAGGAGATAGAAGGCAAAAGGCAAAAGGCGGAAGGACAAAAGGCAGAAGGACAAAGGCAGAAGAACAAGCCGAAGTACCTCCACCGCCCGATCGCCTTTTTGCCTTCCGCCTTCCGCCTTCTGCCTTCTGCCTTTTTGCCTTTTGCCTTTTGCCTTTTACCTTCCTACGCCTCCGCCCCCTCTCCTGCCGTGCCTTCCGGCACGTCGGCGAGGCCGCTCCGAATCATCCACCAGTAAAGAAACACGCCCGGGAACGCGATGGCGGTGGTCAGCAGGTAGAAGTTGACGTAACCCATTGCTTCAATCAGCGAGCCGGCGGTGGTACCGGTGAGGAAGCGGCCGGCAATGCTGGCCAGCGCCGACAGCAGCGCGTACTGCGTGGCTGTGAACCGCAGGTTGCAGAGGGCCGACAGGTATGCCACGACCGCGACGCCGCCGATACCACTGGCGAAGTTTTCGAAACCGATGGCCGCGGCCATGCCGAGATTGCTGTGGCCGTACATGGCCAGCGCGGCAAAACTGAAGTTCGACACCGCCATCAGTACGAGGCTGACGAGCACCGCGCGTTTCATGCCCCAGGACGCGTACATGACGCCGCCAACGAACACGCCAGACAGCAGCGCGGCGAAGCCAACGCCGACGTCGTAGAAAGCAATCTCGTCGTTCGTGAAGCCGAGGTCCTCGAACAGCAGCCGCAGCGTGAGGTTGGCCAGCGTGTCGCCAATCTTGTGAATGAGCACGAACAGCAGCACCACCACGGCACCGCGGCGGCGCATGAACTCCACGAGCGGACTGAAGTACGCCACGACCGCCGCACTCAGGCTCGCGGGTGGCGCCGGCGGCCTGCGCCGTGCCGGTTCGCCCATCACGACGCCCACCAGCATGGCCGGCAACGCAAACAGCGCGCACGTGGCGTAAGCGGCTGCCCATCCATACCTTGCCGCCACGACCAGCGCCACGGCACCCGCCGAGGCGGCACCAATGCGCCAGCCGTACTGCGACATACCGGACCCTACACCCAGTTGTCGCGGCTCGAGCAGCTCGATGCGGTAGGCATCGATGAAGATGTCGTTGGTGGCGCCGGCAATGCCGACCATGATGGCGGCGGCGGCAACGACCGGAAGGGCCGTCGCCGGGTCTGCCGTGCCGAGGAACGCTACCGAGGCCATCACCAGCGCTCCGGCAAACCACAGCCACGATCGCCGCTGACCAAACTGGCCGATGACCGGCAGCCGTACCGTGTCTACGAGCGGAGCCCACAGCCACTTGAAGTTGTAAGCCAGAAACGTTAGCGCAAACGCGGTGACGGCGCTCTTGCGGATGCCGTACTGCGCCAGCCGCGTGGTGAGCGTCGCGCCAATCATCGCGAAGCCGAAACCGGACGAAATGCCGAGGAAGGCTGCGGCGAGAGGGGCGGCTTCCACGTATGGCCGCAGGCCGGCGGGAAGCCGGCTGCGCCAGTCGCTCGGTGCGGCCGGAGAAGGCTGAGTCATTGCCGTCTACTTTAGCCGGGGTCAGGTCATGACGTTCGTGGCGAGATCCCGCGTCGCAGCCTCGCGGCCACCACGCGCATGGCCTCGGCCAGCTCCGGCGGCTCGACCAGCGTAAACGTCACACCGGCGTACACGAGCTGCCCGACAATGGCATCGTGGCTGTCGCCACCAATGGTCAGCAACGCGTGGGTGTCGTCGTGCGGCTCCACCATGCCCATCCACGGCGGCACGCGCGCGCGGATGTCCGCCGCGCTCCCGGGTACCAGGAACCGCGCCTGGTAGCGGTTGGGTGCGGTCCTGATAGCCCGCGTCACGAACGTGGCAAAGTCCTCCGGTGGATCGCGCGGAACGAACACGTCACCGAGAACCACCGGCGATTCCCGGTCGATGCGGTCGATGCGAAACGTCCGCCAGCCGCTTCGTGCGATGTCCCAGGCCGCCAGGTACCAGCGATAGCCGGTGTGCACGAGCCGCATCGGCTCCACACGACGCGTCGTGGTGGTGCCCTGACCGTCACGATAGCGGAAACGCGCCTCGACACGATCGCGGCATGCCGCGGCCATGGTCGACAGCACCCGCAGGCTGGCCGCCGAGCCCGGATTCGCCAGCGTCACCGTCACCGCCGGCAGCATGCTCAGCCGCCGCCGCAACCGCCGCGGCAGCAACTGGTCGAGCTTCGCCAGCACGCGCAGCGCGACCTCGTCCTCCTCCGCCGCGCCACTCGCAGCCGCGCCCAGCGCTACCGCCACCGCTATCGCCTCGTCATCGTCCAGCAGCAGCGGCGGCGTGGTCGAGCCAGCGCCAAGCCGATAACCACCACCGCGGCCGGACGACGCGTCGATGACGTAGCCGAGCTGGCGCAGGCGATCGACATCGCGACGCACCGTGCGGCCCGTCACCTCGAGGCGATCGGCCAGCTCGGTGCCCGGCCACTCGCGCCGGACCTGAAGCAGCGCCAGCAGACGCAGCACACGACCCGTGGTGGGCAGCATGGCCCCGATGATATTCGAGGACAGAAACAGTCCTCAATGCCGGATATCGTCACGAATACGTCCGGACGTCACGTCCGCTTCCGAGGAGATCATCATGTCCGCATCCGCCAACACCCCATCGTCCAACGGCCACATCATTCCAGTGGCTGCGTTTCTCGATCACTGGCAGGGCCACCGCCGCCTGACGCGGCGCGTGATTGACCTGTTCCCGGAAGATCAGCTGTTCTCCTACTCGATTGGCGGCATGCGCCCGTTCGGGGCCATGGCCATGGAACTGCTGGCCATTGCCGCACCGGCGGCGCGCGGCGTGCTGACCAACGAGTGGACCGACATGAAACATGACGCCGTGGTGCCCAAAGCCGAAGTCCTGCGGCTGTGGGACGAGAGCACCACGGTCATCGACGAACTGCTGCCGCAGATTCCGGCCGCGCGTTTCCACGAGTCGATGACGGCGTTCGGGCAATACCCGGGTACGGGCTACGACATCCTGCTCTACGCCATCGACAACGAAATCCATCACCGCGGTCAGGGTTACGTGTACCTGCGGGCGCTCGGCATCGAGCCGCCGGGATTCTACGACCGTTAGTCGCCGGGGTCAGGTCATGACCTTGACGTTCGGGGTCAGGTCATGGCCTTTGCCCCACGCGTTCGGCCGGTTTCTGGTGGTCGAGCGCGAGCTCCGGCACCGGCCATGACGTTCGGGGTCAGACCAATCGCCGCTGATGGCGAAGGCACCGCGCCCCCGCAACACGAGAGTGAAGTGAGGGTTGGTTACAATTTCGCCTGTGTCTGCGCCTCTGGGTGACCTGCTGCCCCACCATCACGACGTCTCCAACGACACGCTGCTCGATCGTTTCCTCGACTTCGTTGCCGCGCGCGGACTGTCGCTGTACTCGGCGCAGGAAGAAGCCATCCTGGCGCTCCTCGACGGCCAGAACGTCATCCTCAACACGCCCACCGGCTCCGGCAAGTCGCTCGTAGCCTCCGCCATGCTGTTTGCCGCACTCGCGCGCGGCGAACGTGCGGTGTTCACCTGCCCCATCAAGGCGCTGGTGAACGAGAAGTGGATGCAGCTGTGCCGCGAGTTCGGCCCCGAGTACGTCGGCCTGGCCACGGGCGACGCCAGCGTCAACCGCGATGCCCCCATCCTCTGCTGCACGGCTGAAGTGCTGGGCAACATCGCACTCCGCCAGGGTGCGGACGCGGATATCCAGCATGTGGTCATGGACGAGTTCCATTACTACGCCGACCGCGATCGCGGCGTGGCCTGGCAGACGCCGCTGCTCACGCTGCCCCAGACGCGTTTTCTGCTGATGTCGGCCACGCTCGGCGACACCACGCCATTCGAACAGCGCCTCACCCTACTCAACGGCCGGCCCAGCGTCACCGTGAGGTCGAGCGTACGGCCCGTCCCGCTCGAGTTTTCTTACGCGGAAGTCCCGCTTCCCCACACCATCGAAACGCTGGTGTCGGAAGGCCGGACGCCCGCCTACGTGGTGCATTTCACGCAGGCCGACGCCGCCGGCAGCGCGCAGGACTTCACGAGCCTGAAAATCTGCACGCGCGAGCAGAAGGCGGAGATTGCCGACCGTATTGCCTCGTTCGACTTCAGCAGCCCCTACGGCGGTCCCATCCGCAAATGGCTGCGCCACGGTATCGGCCTGCACCATGCGGGACTCCTCCCCAAATACCGCGTGCTGGTGGAACAGCTCGCGCAGCTTGGCTTGCTGAAGGTGATTTGCGGCACCGACACACTCGGCGCCGGCATCAACGTGCCTATCCGCACCGTCGTGTTCACGCGGCTGTGCAAGTTCGACGGACAAAAAACCTCACATCTCACCGCGCGCGACTTCCATCAGATTGCCGGGCGCGCCGGACGCAAGGGGTTCGATGATCACGGCTTCGTGGTCGTGCAGGCACCGGAACACGTCATCGACAACATTCGCCTGAGCGAAAAGGCCGCGCGCGATGGCCGCAAGGTGGTCAAGCGCAAACCGCCGGAGCACAACTACGTGCACTGGGACGCCAACACCTTCACGCGCCTGATGAACGCGGCCCCCGAACCGCTGCTGTCGCGATTCCATGTGTCACACGGCATGCTGCTCAACGTGCTGAGCCGTCGCAGCGACGGCTGCCGTGCCATGCAGCGCCTCATCCGCGACAGCCACGAGCCGGCTCCGGCCAGGGCCGCCCATCGCCGGCGGGCATGGCAACTGTTCCGCGCGCTCGTCTCGCGCCACATCGTCGAAATCATCCCGCGGACGCCGGAGGGTGCCAAAGTGCGCGTGAACGTCGGCTTGCAGGACGACTTCTCCATGGACCAGGCGCTGTCGCTGTACCTGCTGGAAACCATTCCGCTGCTGGATCCGGACTCGGAGTCCTACGCCATCGACCTGCTGACGCTCGTCGAGTCCATCCTCGAAAACCCCGACATCATCCTCCGCCGCCAGCTCGATCGCATCAGGGACCAGGCCATCGCGCAGATGAAAGCCGACGGCATGGAATACGACCAGCGCATGGAAGAACTCGACAAGCTCGAATATCCCAAGCCGCTGCGCGACTTCGTCTACGACACGTTCAACGCCTTTGCCGATCGCCATCCATGGGTTGGCGAAGAGAACATCCGCCCGAAGTCCATCGCGCGCGAGATGTACGAACGCGGGCAGTCGTTTGCCGAGTACATCCTCGAATACGACCTCGAACGCTCGGAAGGCCTGCTGCTTCGCCATCTCAACGCCGTCTACAAGGTGCTCAACCAGACGGTACCGGACGGCGTGAAGACCGACGAGGTAATGGACGTCGAGTGGTTTTTCCGCACGATGGTCCGCGGCGTCGACGCGAGTCTGGCCGAAGAGTGGGAACGCATGCGCGAGCCGGGCTACACACCACTGGCCGCAGGCATGCGCGATGCACGCGAACCATCCGTGCCTCCACCAGCCGCGCGCGCGTCTGCGCCCGACATCACCACCGATCGACGCGCCTTCACCGCGGCCGTGCGCGCCCGGATCTTCATCACGCTCAAAGCCTGGTCACATGGCGATGCCACTGCTCTCACCGCTTCGCTCGACACACCATCATCAGACACGGACGCGACCAGAGTGTCCGGTGAAGCAGATGCAGATGCGGGTCGCGGGTCGTCCGTGGCGTGGATGCCTGAACTCGTACGCGACACGCTGGAGGCCTACATCGCCGAACATGGCGCACTGCGTTTCGATCCCGAGGCGCGAAACGCGCGGCACACGCACATCACGCCCTCTCCAGATGGCCGGACATGGCGCGTCGATCAGGTGCTGGTAGACGATGACCTGGTCAATGACTGGGTGGCGGCATTCGTGGTGGACCTCGACGCCTCACGCGCCGCGCAGCAGCCGGTGCTGTGGCTGACACGCCTCGGCCCCATCGACGCCTGACACCGGCTGCGCACGTGATCCGCCTGATGGACACGCGCACCCGCGAGGTCAATACCCCCGTTCGAACTCCACTTGATACAACAGCGGTTCGCCGGCGACGTACCGCCGATAGTTGCGCGCGAAGACACCGACGATATCGGAGGGGAAGCTGGGGGCAGCCGTGTGACCGGTCATGAACACGCCCGGCGTGCGCCACAGCGGGTGTTCGGCGGGCAACGGTTCCTCTTCGAACACGTCCAGCACGGCTGCCGCCAGCCGTCCGTCCTCGAGCGCCGCGATCAGCGCATCGGTATCCACGGTGTCGCCGCGGCCGGCGTTCACCACCACGGCGTGCGGCGCCAGCGCCGCCAGCATGGCGGCATCCACCAGGCCGCGTGTGCCGGGTGTGTTTGGCAGCACCGCCACCAGGTAGTCGAGTCCGCTGGCGAATGCGACCTTGTCGTTGCCGTGAAAGTACTCGTCGACGTCCGCGCAGGTCGCGCTGGAACGTGTATATCCGCGCACCGTCATCCCGCAGTGTTTGGCCGTCGCGGCCAGATGCGCGCCAATCGAACCAACCCCCACCAGTCCAACAGTCCTGCCCTGAAGGGTTCCCGGCAATGTGGCATCCCACACGCCGGCGCGCTGCGCTTCGAGCCGCGGGACGATGCGCCGTTCGTGCATCAGCAGGTAACCGAACACGTACTCGGACATCAGCGGACCGAAGACGCCCCGGATGTTGGTGAGCACATAGTCGCGGCGCAGCGCAGGGTCCAGCATCCGCTCGACACCCGCCCACGTAAGCTGCAACCACTCGAGCCGCCGCAGGTGCGGCAACGCGGCGACGGCCCGCTCCGGATCGGCCAGCAGCACTTCACAATCCGCACCGCTGGCCAGCCCATCGTCCACATCAGCCGAGACCACGAGGTGCAGGTCCGGTAACCCCGCGGCCTCGATGAGACCGCGGTAGTCGTCCGGATGGTTCGTCAGCACCAGCACCTTCGGCATGGTCTACTTCGTCCCGGACGCCAGCCGCAATTCCACGGCGGCTACTGTCTTCTCCCACGCCATGGTCATGGTCGCGGACGCACTCGTCACGTTCACGAAGCCAATGGTGAACTGTTCCACGGACTCGTCGGCCGACCGCACGGTCATGGGTGCGCGCAGCACATCGAACTTCGCGTCGTAGTTGTAGGCCCCGTACAACTTGACCTTGTCGTTCGGGTCGTACTTTTCCTGAACGGGCTGCGTGTTGAGGATGAGCGTCCACGCGCCGGGCTTCAGGTCCACGAATACGTTGTAGACGCCGGGTTCGATGGTGCTGCCACCAATGACGAGGGCGGCTTCCGTGATGAGCCGCGTCGTGTCGTTGGCGCCGGCACGCCACACGGGTGGACCGGCCATCACCGTCTTCCCGTAGTCCGCGCCCTCACCGAAAATGCCGGTGCGCCCGCGCAGCAGCGGGCGGCTGTAATCCACGACCAGCCACTTGCCGTTCGTGTATCGCTGACCACCCTGAGCCTGCTCCCAGCTTCCGCCCAACTGAACGGCAGCGTGTCCGACCGGCGACGCCGGTAATTTCACCGCAGGCACGCCCTGCGCCAGCACGACCGCGCCCAGCACCATCGTCAGCGCCGCGCCCGACAGGATCTTCGTCAACTGCATGGGTGATTCTCCTTTGCGGCTTCGAGTGTAGCGCGCCAACGCGTGTCGGCACGCCGACATGCCGGCAACGACGCCGACACGCATATGCAAGCAGGACGCACCAGAATGGCGCGCCGTTTCACACCCTGGCAAGGGCGCAGCCCGACATTCATCCGGGTACGGCCGTTGCTCGACCGACGGGCAGGGCGGAATCGCCCATGGAGGTAAGACATGGCAGTCACTTCGACGTCGGGCATGTCGGCGCTCGACCAGTTGGCGCAGTCACTGATGGACCGCTTCGACGCCAACAAGGACGGCAAGCTCAGCCGCGACGAGTTCTCGGGGCTGATGGGGCAGTTGATGGGGGCCGTGAACACGCGCAACCAGTGGCCGACCTTTCAGAGCGAGGGCGGCGCCGGCGTGAAGTTCGAAGGCTTCAACTTCGGCCGCGAACAGAAACCCCAGGAGTCGGCCAAGGACGCGTTCGCGATGATTGCGCGCGAAGTGGGCTCGATGCCCCTGACCAAGCCGGAGGCCGAGTCGTGGTTCAACAACCACGTCCGCCAGCGCTTCGAGTCGCTGGGGCACAAGGTGAACTGGGTCGTTGGCGACAAGTTTTCGTTCACCAACTGGCAGGGCACCTTCACCGTGGACTTCGTCCGCGGCGCTGACGGACCGGATCCGGCTCTCTGGTGGGGCGTCGAGTAATACCGGCGCCTGGTCAGCCCACTTTCGTCTGGTTGCTGATCTGAAGGTCCCAGCCGTCGGGATCCAGCACGTGCCAGCTCTTGTAGTTGTCACCCTGGTTGTCGACGCGCGGATTGAGACCGCGTCGCTCGAGTTCGGCCTTCACGCCTTCGGTATCCCAGGGCTCGATGCCGAACGAGATGTGGTTGATGACACTCGTCGCCGGCGGCCGCGCGTTGCCGCCTGCGGCCGGTCCCGATGACGGCTGCGCGGGTGCTGTCCGCGCGTTACGAATGATGATCTCGCCCACGTCGCCAATGCGCAGCGTGGCCTGATTGTTCCCGTTGTCGTCGGCAATCTCCCAGCCCATCAGGCTGGAATAGAACGCTGCGCTGCGTTTGTAGTCGGACACCGCGTAGGAAATGTGATCCAGATGTACGGTCTTCCACGGCGCCTTCGCCGCAGGCGTCTGCGCAGCCGCCGCGCCGGTAGCCGCGCCGCCGGCCAGGGCCACCGTGGCCAGGCTGCGAATCAACTGACGGCGATCCATCTTGCCGTCTTCGAAGTCCCTCAGCAGTGACGCAATCATGCCTTCCATGGTCATCCTCCCCGGCCGGGATTATATGGCGCAGTGCTTCCTGTAGAATGTCCCCGTGGCGGACAACGACTACGGCGAAGCGCTCGGCATGGTGGAAACCCGCGGCCTCGTGGGCATGATCGAAGCGGCCGATGCGATGGTCAAGACCGCCAACGTGGTTTTTGTCGGCTGGCAGAAGGTCGACGCCGGTCTCGTCACCGCCATCGTCCGTGGTGATGTCGGCTCGGTGAAAGCCGCCACCGACGCCGGCGCGACGGCCGCCAGAAAGATTGGCGAGTTGGTGGGCGTGCACGTCATTCCCCGCCCGGACGACAGCCTGGACAAGGCGTTCCCGATCGTTCCGAAAAAGTAGCCCCGGCCCCGGAGCCACCACGGCGCGCACCCGCGCGGCCGGTCCCTATCCGTCTCCGAACTCGCTCAGGTGCGGCACCTGCGTGGCGACGTCGTCGGCAGCGCGCGCGCCTTCGAAATCCTTTGGCGTCAGGCCACCCTCCGAGTGTGTCGTGTAGGTGAGCACCACGCGTTTGTAGCGGATGTCGATGTCGGGATGGTGATCCGCCGTTTCGGCCGCGGGCACGAGGGCGCTGACGAACAGGACCGCCTCGGGGAAGTCCTGGAACGTGAACTCCTTGCGAATGGCCCGATCGATCAGCTGCCAGCCGTCGAGTGTGGCCAGTTCGCGCGTGATGTCGTCGGCAGTCATGGTGGGCATATCGGCTGTTGCTCCCGGAGTTCGTCGAGGCGGCGCTGGCGCTCCTGCAACCGGCTGAGTGCCTCGTTCCGGAGCCGGCGCGCCTCGTGATCGTCACCCATAAACGCCTGACCGACCACCAAGCGATGATACTCCTGCGCTGCCGCCTGCAGCTCGTTCAGCGTGGCGATGCGGTTGC
>CAZZGM010000011.1:0-19589 GCA_964653955.1 uncultured Bifidobacteriaceae bacterium
CTCAACCGCTCCACCTCGTGCGCGGCCAGCGACCCGACACCCGGGCCCAGAAACGCTCGGGCATCGGCCGTCAGACCGTTCAGCATGGACTCCACCACCGCCGCCCGCTCCGGCCCGGCCGCCCCGGCCTCACGCAGCCGGCAATACTCATCCATGAGCGTGGCCAGGGCAAAGCACAACCACGGATAGTCGGCGACGTTGTCGTCCCGCATCAGCGAGGTATCCCGGCCGTAGGTCGCCTCGAAGCCAAACCGGAGATGGCACCCCATGGCCGCGCCATGCCCGACGGCAATGGCCACCCGATGGCTGGCGGCCAGCGTGCGCACGCGGCCGAGCAGCAGGTCGTAGCCCCACTCCTCCCGCTCGTAGTGCGCCGTGGCAATCAACTGCAATGTGGCGGCGTCCCACGCAAACTGCTGCCCGCTGCCGTCCGGCCCCTGCAACAAACGCAGAAGTTCGCCAACGCGCGTCAGGTTTTCGTCGGCGTCGCCCTCATCCCACACCCGCAGTGTCAGCAGCGACAGCACGTGCATGAAGTAGTAGTCGATGAGCACGCCCGGCACCACGGCGTCGAACGGCTCGGTACCGCGCTGGCCGGCGACGAACGTGAGCACATCCACGGGAATCGTGTCGGGATTGACGTGTGCGGCCACGCCATCCCAGTCGTGCAGCGCGTGAAAGCCTTCGTCGCGCGTGCGGCGGTCGTAGTCGCGCACCACACGCGCCAGAGTGAACGGGGCCGGGCCAAACGCCCACATGTCGGACCGCATCGCTTCGGCCAGCCGCGTCAGCGCCGCGCCCAGCGTGGACGCCGTGGACAACTGCCGGACGACCTCGGCGCGGAACGGTCCGCGCAGCGCGGACTCGATGGTGTCGCATACCTCCAGGAAGGGCATCCGGCAAATATTACCGGTACCGTTCCTTTCGGGCCCGGCCCATTCGTCTGTGCTACGACCCGCGCTTGTACCGCCCGGTGTAGACGGCCTTGCCTCGCACGTGCCCTTCCATCGCCGCGCGAACAGCCGCACGCGTGTCGGCGGGCGAACGGCCCACCGGCGGTACCGACAGCATCGTGTCGAGCGCATAGAGCTCGAACACATAGTGGTGCGCGGGTCCGGACGCTGGCGCACCAGGACCGCGGTAGTACGGTCCCGACGCACTGATCTGACGGCTGCCGTCCTCGCGCGCCGGGCCCTGCGTCACCCCTTCGGGCAGACTGCTGGCCGACGCCGGAATGTTCCACACCATCCAGTGCAGCGTGGCGTCGAGGCCGTTGACCGCCACGGCGTCGAGGTCGTGCACCATCAGGACGAACGATGCCGTGTCCTCGGGCACGCCCGTCCACTCGAGCGCCGGCGACACCTCTTCACCCGCCTGCGTGAAGCGCGCCGGCATCACCGCGCCATCCGGCCACGGCCCCGTCAGGGTCATCGTCTGCACGGCACGCGGACGCTGGGGTTGCGGTTGTGGCTGGGCCACACTCGCCCCGGACGCCAGCACCGTATCGCGCCCCACCCCGGCGACCGCCGCTACGGCAGCCGCCACCATCAGAACCAGAACAGGTTTTCGCATGATCGGCCCCCTTACCTGAACGAGGCCGGCTGCGCCTTGCGCCACGCGTCGTAGCGCACACGCAGGGTCTTGACCGGGTTGAGATTTTCGCCGGGCTGCACCTGGCCCGGGCCCTTGTCGGCACCTGGCTGCGACACGGTGATGTACATCGCGTACTTCCCGTTGTTGTGTGAATCGCCGTTCGTGTCGCCACGCTCGGCCATCAGGATGTAGGCCACGGTCGACGTGCGCCCGTCGCAGGCAATGGCCGGCTTCGTCCCATCGGTCGGCCAGGGCGGGCAGTCGCAGCGGCCGTCACCGCCCGAACCATCCGCTGCGTCCATGGCCGCCATCACACGATCCGTCAGCGCGCCGTCGGTCCGCAGGAACGCCTGCACGGCATTGGGCACCACCTGACCGGGACGGAGGATATTGCCCTGGATGGAGTAATAGATGCCGGTGCCCGGCACCTGTCCCTGCACGTCCTGCGAGACGTATCCGTTGCTCAGGCCGGAATGACCGGCGCTGCGGCCCTGCAAATCGAGGATGCCGAACTGCCGGCTCTGGAACGCCGGATCTTCACTCAGCATCTCGATGATGCGCTCCGGCGTGGTTCCCTTCTGCAATTCGTCGAACACCAGTTGCTGGTTCCGGTGCGTGCCATCGACTCCGGCCTGACAGGCCGCCACGCCCTTGCCAGGCACGACCACCGCCTGGACCCCCATGAGGAACTGGTCGTCCCTGTCCACGCACGTCGCCGAGGCAATGACCACGCGACCCGTCGCCTGGTCCACGGCAATCACCGACCACGTCGCCAGCGCCTCGGCGGGCCACAACACGGCAGTCAGCGCCAGTGCTGCCAGACGCCCGAACATCGTCCCACTCATTCGCACATTCATACGTCTGCTCCACATTCGTAAGAGGGGGTGCTCGGGTATCATGCGCCCCATGAGCACCAACAATCCACTCCTGGCGCCCGTCCACGGTGCCCAACACCACGAAGTCGCTGGCGTACGCATCGATGTCGCACCGGCCGGTGCCGGCCGCATCAAACGAGTCATCTATCCGGTCGGCTTCCGCTGGTCCAGGGACATGCAGCCCATTACCCGTACCAAACGGTGCAGTTTTGCTCACGTCGGCTTCCTTCTCCAAGGGCAGGTTCACGTGGACTACCCGGATGGCTGCACGGTGGAATTCCAGGCGCCGCAGGTGGTGGTCATCGAGCCGGGGCACGATGCCTGGGTCGTCGGCGACGAACCGGCCATTCTGGTGGAGTTCGATTTCAAGGACGAAACGGCGCACCGGTTCGGGCTGCGCGGCAGCCACGTCCACGACGACCCGGCCGACTGACCCGCCACGCAGCGTCGGTCAGGCACGGCCGCTGGGCTACAATCCGCGGCCATGTCCGCCGTCGTCGCTCCGCCCCGTGTCCTGAACGTCGACGACCTCCGCCGCGAGGCGCGACAACGGATGCCGCGCGTGGTGTTCGACTACATCGATGGCGGCGCCGAACGTGAGCACACCCTGGCAGCCAACACCGGCGCCTACGATGCGGTGTTGTTCCGTCCCCGTTCCGCCGTGGCCACGCCCGCCTGTGAGCTGAGCGTCACGGTGCTCGGCACGCGGTTCGCGCTGCCGTTCATCCTCGCTCCCGTGGGCAGCAGCCGCCTGTTCTGGCCTCGTGGCGAAGAAGCCGCCGCCCGCGCCGCCGGTAAGGCCGGCACCGGATACATCCTCTCCACGCTGTCAGGTTGCCGACTCGAAGACGTGAAGGCCGCCACCCGCGGCCCCGCCTGGCATCAGCTTTATCTGGTCGGCGGCCGCGACGTCGCGCTGGGCGCCATTGCCCGCGCCCGGGCCGCCGGCGACGGCGCGCTCGTCGTCACCATCGACACGCCGGTGTCGGGCCTCAGGGAACGCGATCTCCGCAACGGCATCAAGCAACTGCTGTCGAAGAACCCTCTGACCATGGCGCCGCACGTCGGCCAGATGCTCTCGCGCCCGCGCTGGCTGGCCGGCTACTTCCGCGACGGCGGCCTCATGTCATTCCCCAACATCGTGCTGCCGGACGGGCCGATGGCTTATGCCGACGTGGGCGCGGCACTCGAACAGTCGATGGTGTCGTGGGACGACTTCCCCTGGATCCGCGACGCCTGGCAGGGACCGATCGTCGTCAAAGGCGTGCACACCGCAGACGATGCCCGGCGGGCGGTGGATGTGGGGGCGTCTGCCGTGGTCGTGTCGAATCACGGCGCACGGCAACTGGACGGCGTGGCACCCACGCTTCGTGTGCTGCCCGAAGTCGTGGCAGCCGTCGGCACACAAACCGAGGTGCTGCTCGACGGCGGCATCCGCCGCGGCAGCGACATCGTCAAGGCACTTTGTCTGGGAGCACGTGCCGTACTCGTGGGACGTGCCTACGCGTACGGCCTCGGGGCCGCCGGCGAAGCGGGTGTGTCCCGGGCCATCGACATCCTGCGCGCGGACACCACGCGCACCCTGCAGTTGCTCGGGTGCAGCGCCGTCACCGCCCTCGACGCTTCTTATGTGGACGTGCCGGATCTCTGGCTGGAACGGGCGGCGCGCTACACGGTGAACTCAGGCCGCTGACATCACGCCCAGCCGGTGCAGCTTGTCGATGAGCGTGGTCCGGCTCAGGTTGAGGAGCCTGGCCGCCTGTCGCTTGTTGCCGCCGGTCTTCTCCAGGCCGCTCATGATCAGGTCGCGTTCGATCTGCGACATCACCGCCGAGAAGTCGAGGCCTTCCTCGGGAATCGTCACCGGTCCGACAATGTCCCCGCGCTCCGGGTGACGGACGTCCTCGGGCAGCATCGACGGCAGGATCTCGTTCGACAGGCCGCTGATGGCCACGGCGTATTCGATGGCGTTTTCGAGCTGGCGGATGTTGCCGGGCCACGAGTAGTCCATGAGCAGCCGCAGCGCCGCCTGGCTGATGGCACGCACGGGAACGCCGTTGTGCCGGCACGACTTCTGGACGAAGTGCTGCGCCAGCAGCGCAATGTCCTCACGGCGGTGACGCAGCGGCGGCAGGGCGACAGGCACGACGTTGAGGCGGTAGAAGAGGTCCTCGCGGAACGTGCCTTCCTTCACCATCTTGCGCAGGTCCACGTTGGTGGCGGCAATGACGCGGATGTCGAACTTGAACGACTTCGACTCGCCGACACGTTCGATCTCGCGTTCCTGGAGCGCACGCAGCAGCTTGGCCTGCAGCGCGAGCGACATCGACGACACTTCGTCGATGAACAGCGTGCCCTTGTCGGCCAATTCGAAGCGCCCGACGCGGGCGTTGACCGCACCGGTGAACGCGCCCTTGGCATGACCGAACAGTTCGGCTTCGACCAGGCCTTCGGGCACGGCCGCCGCGTTGAATGCCACGAACGGCTGATCGCGGCGCGGGCTGTTCTGATGAATCGTGCGGGCAACCAGTTCCTTGCCGGTGCCGCTCTCGCCCTGGATGAGCACGGTGCTCTTCATCGGTGCCACGAGTTCGAGTGCCTTGAACACTTCCTGCAGCGCGGCACTGCGCCCGATGATGCTCGAGAACCCGGCTCGCTCACGGGGCGGCGTCCGCCGTTCCACCAGTGTCGGCCGCATCACCGGCTCGCTCGGAACCGGCCGCAGCGCGGCGCTCAGTTGCGCCATCTGGAACGGCTTGATCAGGAACTCCACCGCACCGCGCTTGATGGCGCGCACGGCTTCGTCCACGCAACCGCCGTCCGTCACGACCACGGCCCGCATCCGTGGATACAGCGTGAGTGCCGTATCGAGCACGTCCATGCCGTCGCCATCGGGCAGTGTCAGGTCAACCACCAGTCCGTCATAGGCAAAGCCCTCGAGACGCGAAAACGCGTCCGCGGCGTTGGGTGACGCGGCCACTGCAAAGCCCTGGGCTTCGAGATACCCGGTCATCAGATCGCGGAGAGCGGCATCATCTTCGACAACGAGCACAGTGAGGGGGTTGGTTTCCGACATGACGACGACGTGACCTTCTACTACGAGGCGGCAGGCACCATTGCCCGCCGCGCCACTCCCAAGAGCAAGGCGCGGGCCAGCCGCACACGGTGTGAAACGGCGTGCCATCGCACGAGATCCCGTGCGATCCGCGCGCGCACCTTGTCTCGAAACAGCGCATCGGAGCACGAGGTCTGTCCCACGAATTGTCAGACCTGACAAATCCTGTCGCTCAAGGTTCCCGCGGCACTGCCGATTCCAGGATGACTGTGGTGTCTCCGATGGCTCGCGCGCGCTTCCCCTTCGACGTTCTCGTCGTCGACGACGACGAAGACATTCGTGACCTGATGGTGTCGTTCTTCCACGACCGCTCCATGCCGGTCACCGCCGCGCACGACGGGCGTGCGGCCGTGCTGGCACTGGAACGATCCGCCGGCCGCTACGGTCTGGTGGTCACCGACGTGAACCTGCCCGGGGTAAACGGCTTTGCCGTACTTGAGGCGGCCCGCCGTGCCAATGCGTCGTGTTACGTGATTGTGGTCACCGGCTACGCGTCACTCGACTCCGCCCTGCAGGCGGTGCGCGGCGGTGCATACGATTACCTGCCCAAGCCGTTCTCGCTGGGACAGCTCGACGTCATCCTCACGCGCATTGCCGATCGCACCGCGCTCGAGAACGAAAATCGCCGGTTGTTGTCGCATCGAGGAGGTGCCGCAATGTCGTCGGCTGCTCCGGCCGGCCTCGACGAGCGTCTGGCAGCCATCGAAGCGTCGCTGACTCGCCTCGAAGCCGCGCTCGGGCTCGACTCCGAACGTCGTCCCTTCGACGCCCGGGTGCCGGCGCACCGACATATGACGGCACCACCATCGTTGCCGCGAGCCGGCCGCTGGCCGATTGAAGATCCGGCCGAGACGCCCCCTCACCGTCTGACACCGGCGTTTGGAGGCGCTCTGCACACACGCGGGAATAAATAGTCAGACTCGCGCCACGCGGCCGCTGCGCGCAGGCCGCGCACCGCCCCCCGGATCTCGTGTTCCCCCTCGTCCATGCTGGCGCACCGCGCCGGCATGGGCAGTGGGCATCGCTCTTGCTCTGCCCGTTGGCGTGAACGACATCACTGACGGCGCCATCCTCGCAGCCCTCGGCCGCCAGATGAACAATGCCGTGCAACGGCAGTCAGTGGCGGCCAGCAATCTGGCCAATCTCGACACACCCGGTTACAAAACGCGCGGCGTGTCGTTTGCCGACACGCTCGACGGCGAACTGGAAGCGGGTGCCGTCGCGCGCACGCATACCGGACATCTGTCGACCGGCCCGGCGGCATCCGGCGTCGAAGCCGACGTCGACGGGCTCATCGCCCGCCGCGACGGCAACAACGTGCAACTGGACCGCGAACTGCTGGCACTGACGCGGGCGTCCGGTGAATTCACCGCCGCGCAGACCGCGCTGGCCGCGAAGTTCCGCCTGGTCCGCTACGCCATCAACGAAGGACGCTGATCATGAGCCTGCGTGCCGCCATCGACGCCAGCGCCAGCGCGCTCAACGCCCAGCGGGCGCGCATCGAGGTAGCGGTGTCGAACCTCGCCAACGCCGAATCCACGCGTGGTCCGGACGGTCAGCCCTACCGCCGCCGCGACATCGTGCTGGCCAGCGAACCCGTGGGCAGCTTCGACGCGGCACTCGGGCAGGCCGGCGCCATTGGCGTACGCGTGGCCGGCGTCATCGACGATACCGAACCATTCCGCCGCCGTTATGAACCGTCGCATCCCGATGCGGACGCCGAAGGCTACGTCGCCATGCCCAACGTCGACGTGCCTGAAGAAGTCGTGAACATGCTGGGCGCGGCGCGCGCCTACCAGGCCAACCTCACGGCCATTGGTCTCATTCGCGAAACCGTGCAGCGGGCGCTGGAGCTGGGACGGTAAGCCATGAGCATCAACGGCATTGCCTCGACACCGCTTCCGCTGGCGCGCCCGCAGTCGCTGCCGGCGCGCGAGCCCTCGTCGGAAACGCCAGGCAGTTTCGGCGACAAGCTGACGGGCCTGCTCGGCTCGGTAGACGCCGCCGCCGGCGGCGCCAACGACGCCATTGCCAATATGGTGCGCGGCACGGGCGACGTTCACGAAGCCATGATCGCGCTGCACCACGCCGAAACTTCACTCCAGCTCACCGTCCAGGTCCGCAACAAGCTCGTGCAGGCGTACCAGGACATCATGCGGATGCCTATCTGATCCGGCAGCGCTGCTGACGGCTTGCCCTCTTCGACATCGTCGTGACTCCCGACCAGATTCTCGCTCACTTCAAGCGCCTGACGGCCACCTTCAGCCCGCGTCAACTGGCTACGATGGCCGCGGTGTTCGTGGGCGTCGTGGCGCTGGTCGCCGGGTCGGCCTACTGGGTAAACGCCCCCTCCTACACGCTTCTCTATACGGACCTCGACGCCGAGTCGGCGGCCGCGGTCGTGGACCGCCTGAAGGCCGCCAAGGTGCCCTACCAGCTCGAGGACGGCAGCCGCACGGTGCGCGTGCCGGCCAATCGCGTGGACGAACTGCGTCTCGACATGGCGGCACAGGGCCTGCCGACGGCTGGCCGCATCGGCTTCGAAGTGTTCGATCGCACCGCGTTCGGCAGCACCGAGTTCCTGGAGCACGTGAACTACCGCCGCGGCCTCGAAGGTGAACTGGCGCGCACCATCTCCACACTGAGAGAAGTGGCCAGTGCCCGCGTGCACATTGCTCCGGCAAAGGACTCGCTGTTCGTCGGCGACCGCCAGGAGGCCAAGGCGTCGGTAGTGCTGCGCCTGCGCAATCAGACACCACTGGCGCCGGCTACGATCATGGGCATTGCCGGACTGGTGGCCAACAGCGTCGAGTCGCTGCGGCCCGAGTCGGTCGTCATTGTCGACACGTTCGGCCGCCCGCTGTCGCGCGTCCACCAGGACGAGAGCGAAGCCAGCGGCGCCTCGCCGGAACGGCAGCGGCGCGTCGAGCAGGACCTGGTTGCGCAGGTCACGGCGCTGCTCGAACCCGTCGTCGGCGTGGGCCACGTGCGCGTCAACGTGTCTGCGCGCCTCGACGCGCAGTCGCAGGAAGAAACCGAAGAGCGCTGGGACCCCAACGTCGTCGTGCGCAGCCACCAATCGTCCAGCGACGGCGCGGCGCCCGCGTCGGTTCAGGGCATTGCCGGCGCGCGTGCCAACGCGCCGCCGGGTACCACGACGGGCGATGCCCCGGTGCCGGAAGCCATCCAGGCCGCGGCCACCACGCCGGCCGGACGCGTCACGGAAACCACCAACTACGAAGTCAGCCGGCTCACGCGTCACACCATCGTGCCGCAGGGCAAGCTCTCGCGCCTCTCCGTAGCCGTCATCCTGGACGACGAGCGGACGACGACGAAGGATGAGGCGGGACAGGTGCAGGTGGTCACGAAGCCGCGCAGCCCCGAGTCACTGGAACGCATCCAGCGCCTGGTGGCGGCCGCCGTCGGCCTGGAACCCGAACGCGGCGATCAGTTGACCGTCGAGAACATGGCCTTCGGTGACGTCCCGATGTCCGAAGAGACGCCGCAGGGACCAGCCTGGATGGAGGTGCCGCGGCAGATGGCCCCCTACGCGCCGCAGGCCCTTCGTGTGCTGAGCGTGCTCGTGATTGCGGTGCTCGCCATCGTGATGATTCTGCGGCCGATGATGCGCGCCGCCCTGCCCGGGCCGGCACCGGCGTTTCAGGCCGCGCTCGCCGATGGCGGCGGCGGCCAGGTGCGAACCGTGGCCGAAATGGAAGGGGCCATCGAAGCCGAGCTCGACGCCGTCCTGGGTCCCGGCGAGGACCGCAAGCTGCCGGTGCTGACGCGGCGGATCGCGCGGCGGGCGGAAGAAACGCCAGACGAAGTGGCACGGATGGTGCGGAGCTGGCTGAACGAAGAGGACCGGTAAACCATGGCCGTCGTCAACGTCCCGAAACCGCTGAGCGGCGTCCGGAAGGCCGCCATCGTCATGATGGCGCTCGGCGAAGAGCACGCGGCAAAGCTGTTCAGCCATCTCGACGAGTACGAGATCGAACAGATCGCGCGCGAGGTGGCGTCCATCTCCAACGTGCCGCCCGACGTCGGCGAAGCCGTGCTCGGTGAGTTCTACGAGATGACCGCGTCGGTCGATCACATCGGCCTCGGCGGTCTCCCTCACGCACGGCGGCTGCTCCAGAAGGCACTGGGCCCCGAGCAGGCCCGCCGCATTCTCGATCGCGTCACGCAGACGTTCGCCGCCAACGTCGGGTTCCAGACGCTGGAACGCGCCAACCCGCAGCAGCTGTCGAAGTTCATCCTCGGTGAACATCCGCAGACCATTGCCCTGGTCCTGGCGCATCTCAACGCCTACAGCGCGGCCCAGCTCGTCGCGCAGCTGCCCGACTCGATGCGGGCGGACGTGCTGGTGCGGATGGCCGGCATCGAAGACATCTCGCCGGACGTCATCGGCCGCATCTCCGGCGTCATCGATCAGCGGCTCAAGTCGCTGGGCGGGCCCACGCGTGAACAGCATGGCGGTCTGCGTGCCGTGGCCGAACTCTTCAACCGCCTCGATCGCGGCGTCAGCCAGGCCACGCTGGAACAAATCGAATCGCAGTCGCAGGACCTGGCGGTGCAGATCCGCAACCTGATGTTCGTCTTCGAAGATCTCACGACCGTCGAAGACACCGGCATCCGCGAAATCGTCAACCGCGCCGACAAGAAGATTCTCACCACCGCGCTCAAGGGGGCCAGCGAAGAAATCCGCGAACGGTTCTTCGGCAACATGTCGAAGCGCGCCGCCGACCTCATTCGCGAAGAGATGGAAATCATGGGCGCGATCCGGCTGCGCGACGTCGAAAAGGCGCAGCACGAAATCGTCGCCATCGCGCGCACACTCGAAGAAGAGGGCCTGATCACGACAGGCTCGGGCGCCGGAGAACCCTATGTCGTCTAGGGCGCGCCGCCTCGCGCGGGACATCGACGCCGCACCGCTGTTCGGCCGACGGGCCGACGCGGCGCCCATACGGTTCGAACCGCCGGCTGCTCCGCCGCCGGCCCCGGCCGTGGATGCCGCCAGCATCGAGCGCGAAGCGTTCATGAAGGGATACGCCCAGGGTGAGCGCGCCGGCGCGGAAGCCGCCACCGCCAGGGGCGAAGCGGTCCTGCGCCGCCTCACGCAGACCGTCGACGAACTTCGGGCCCTGAAGGTGGACCTCGTTCACCAGACCGAACAGCAGGTCGTGCAGCTGGCGCTGGCCATTGCCCGGCGCATCATCCATCGCGAGGTGTCCCTCGATCACGACCTCGTGCTGACCATGAGCCGCGTCGCGCTGGAGCGCCTCGGTGCCACCTCGTCGGCCACCATCCGCCTGCACCCGGACGACTACGCCGTGGTGATGAGCGGACGCGCCGAACCAAAGGCCGCGCCCGGCGACACCGTCATCGTGTCCGATCCCGTGGTGCGCCGCGGCAGCTGTCTGGTGCAGTCGGACTTCGGCATGGTCGACGTCGGCGTCGATGCCCAGATCGAAGAACTGGCCGCCAGCCTGCTGGGCGACGCCGCCCAGCCTCCTTCCGAGGAACTTCCCTCCCATGGCCCTGCGCCTCGCTGATCCCGGACTCGACATCGACCCGTCGGGAGCCTTGCTCCTCGACGGCTATTTCGACCTCGTACGCCGCGCTGAACCAACGCCGGTCATCGGACACGTCTCGCGCGTGGTGGGACTGCTGATTGAATCGAACGGGCCACGCGCGCGCATTGGTGACGTATGCGAAGTGCGGCGTCCTGACGGTGTGCCGGTGCCGGTGGAAGTGGTTGGCTTTCGCGACGGGCGGCTGCTGACGGTGCCGCTTGGTGATACGTCGGGCATCCAGCCCGGCGACCGCATCGTGTCACGCGGCGGCGTGCCGGCCATGCCGGCCGGCGAAGCACTGCTCGGACGCGTGGTCGACGGGCTTGGCCATCCGCTCGATGGGGCCGGCCCGCTGCGCGTACGCGAGCACGCGCCGTTGCGGCCGGCGTCCATGAACCCGTTGTCGCGCGAGCCGGTGGCCGCTCCCATCGGTACCGGCGTGCGCGCCATCGACAGTCTGCTCACACTCGGCCGCGGCCAGCGCGTTGGTCTGTTCGGCGGCAGCGGTGTCGGCAAGAGCACGCTGCTCGGCATGATGGCCCGCGGCACCGAAGCGGATGTCGTGGTGCTGGCGCTGGTCGGCGAACGCGGCCGCGAAGTGCGCAGCTTCCTGGAACACGACCTCGGACCACGCGGACTCGAAAACTCGGTGGTGGTCGTGTCCACGTCCGACAGCCCACCGCTCGTCCGCCTGCGCGCCGCGTACGGGGCGACCGCCATTGCGGAGTATTTCCGCGACCGCGGCAAGAACGTGCTGCTGATGATGGACTCGGTCACGCGCTTTGCCATGGCACAACGCGAGGTCGGGCTTGCCGCCGGCGAACCACCGACGGCCAAGGGATATCCGCCGTCGGTGTTCGCGCTGCTGCCCGGCCTGCTCGAACGCGCCGGCGCCGTACGCGGCCGCGGCAGCATCACCGCCATCTACTCGGTGCTCGTCGAAGGCGACGACACCAACGAACCCATTGCCGATGCGGTGCGCGGTATTCTCGACGGCCACTTCGTGCTGTCGCGCGATCTGGCGGCACGCAATCACTATCCGGCCATCGACATCCTCTCGAGCATCAGCCGGACCATGCCGGATATCACGCAGGTCGAACATCGCCGGAAGGCCGGGCAGGTGCGCGAGTGGCTGGCCACGCTGCGCGACAGCGAGGACCTGGTCAACGTCGGGGCCTACGTGCGTGGCAGCAATCCGCGCATCGACTCGGCGCTCGATCATCGCGACGCCGTCGGCGCGTTCCTGTGTCAGCCGTCCGACACCACTGTCGGCCTGGCGGACTCGATTGCCGCGCTCGAGGCGCTCTGACGTCATGCGGCCATTTCGTTTCCGGGCGGGAGCGGCACTGCTGCTCAGACGTAAACAGGAAGACGCAGCCCGGCTCGATCTTGCGCGCGCAGAACGTGCCCGTGAGGCGGCGCTGGCGCGCGCGGAAGCGGCGGCCGCCAGTGCGCGACAGGCCGCGGAGACCGAAACCGAGGCCCGGCGACACGGCGTCGAAGCGTGGCGCATCGAGTGGCATCGAACTTGGATCACGAAGAAACAACTCGAGGCGGACGCGGGTCGGCAGGCTGCGGCGGTATCAGCCGAGGCTGCCGACCGCGCGGCCGCCGAGGTCCGGCTTGCCTACCAGCGGCGGCGGGCTCTCGAACGGCTGCGCGACCGCGCGTGGCGCCGGCACCAGCTGGAAGCCGCCAGGGAAGAAGGCAAGGCGATGAACGAGCTCGCCGGCCTGCGTTACCTGGCCCAGGCGGACACGCGAGGAGAGACACACGATGAAAGTTGATCAGGCCACATCGTCGGCAACGGAGACGTACGGGGCGGCCGGCGTTCAGCAGCGGGGGCCGATGGGCCAGGATGCCTTTCTGAAGCTGCTGATCACGCAGCTCCAGTATCAGGATCCGACGGCCCCGCAGGCCGACGGCGAGTTCCTTGCGCAGCTCGCCCAGTTCAGCACGCTCGAGCAGTTGCAGCGCATGAATGCCACGCTCGACGGCATCGCCACGGTGTTGGGTCAAGTCGGGGGCGCCGGAGCGCCGTATACGGAGGGACGATAAATGGGGTTTTCCACCAGCCTGTCGGGGCTTTACGCCAACCAGCAGAAGCTGAACGTGATTGGTAACAACCTGGCGAACCTGAACACCATCGGGTTCAAGTCCAGCTCGGTTCAGTTCATGGATCTGGTCAGCCAGTCGGTGGGCGGCGCCAGCAGCAATCCGATGCAGATTGGTCTTGGTGTCACCACGGGATCGATCTCCCCGAACTTCCGCCAGGGCGGCATCGAGACCACCGGCATTGCCACCAACGCCGCCATCCAGGGCGACGGTTTTTTCGTGGTGGGCACGTCCAACGAACGCTCCTACACGCGCGCGGGCGATTTCGCTTTCGATCCCAACGGCATGCTCGTCACGCCCGACGGCAAACCCGTGCAGGGCTACACCACCGTCGACCCGGCAACCGGCCGCGTGGTCACCACCGGCCAGCCGGGCAACGTCATCATTCCGCCAGGCGTACTGCGGCCGCCAACGGCCACGACGTCGTTCGGCACCACCACGAATCTCGATTCCGGTGCCGCTGTTGGTGCCACATTCACCGCGTCGGTTGAAATCTACGACGCGCTGGGCGAACCACACGTCGCCACCATCACCTACACCAAGACCGGCGCCGGCGCATGGGACTACGCCATCACCGTCCCGGGCGAAGAAGTGACGGGAGGTACCGCCGGGACGCCGTTCGAGCTTGCCAGCGGTTCGGTGACCTTCGATGCCATGGGCCGACTCGATCAGGTGGACGGCGCGGCCGCCGCCGACCTCGTCATCACGGCACCAGCCTGGGCCAATGGCGCCGCCGCCACCAACTTCACCTGGGACCTCGTCGACGACAACGGCGTCGGCACGCTCACGGGCTTTGGCAGTCCCTCGGCCAACTCCTCCATCACCCAGAACGGATCGGCGGCGGGCTCCATCACCGCCTTCGGCATCAACGCCGACGGCGAGATCATGGCCACGTTCGGATCGGGCGCGGCCGTGGTCGTGGGCCAGCTGGCTATCGCCAAGTTCAACAACCCGCAGGGGCTCACGAAGGCGGGTTCGAACCGCTTCACCGAAACGCAGGCGTCTGGCATCCCCAACGTCGGCACGGCCGGCACCGGCGGCCGCGGCACGCTTACGGGCGGTGCCGTCGAACAGTCGAACGTGGATATCGCCCAGGAGTTCACGCAGATGATCCTCGCGCAGCGGGGATATCAGGCCAACTCGAAGAGCATTACCGTCGCCGACGAACTGCTCCTCGAAACCCTCAGCCTGAAGCGTTGAGGCCGCGGTGATCCCATTCGGACTGCCCCCGGCTCCACCGGGGACCCCGAGCGACGGACCGCCGCCCGGCACGCCGGGACCATCCCGGCGCGCCGGCGCGCGCGACGGCTTTGCCAGCGTGTTCCACGAGTTCATCGGACGGCACACGCTGGCAGAACCGGCGACCGGGCACGGCGACACGCCCGCCCGCACCGCGGAATCGCGCCATCGTTCATCGAGCGACGGAACGGACTGGGTGGCCCAGCCGGCCGATACCGGCAGCGATGCCCTCGACGATGCACCGCCGTTCGTGGCCATCGTTCCGCCCGCCGGTATGGAGATGCAGCTGACACCGTCAGTGGATCGCGCGCACGCGGCATCTCCCGCGCACGAGTCACACGCGCGACACGTAATCCACAGCCGCATACCATCATTCGCGACATCGCCCATGGAACATGCTGGCGCCGCGCCAGCGGAACATACTCCGGCGCCCGGAAACGACCCGGCCGGCCCCGACTCGGTCGGTACTCCCGCGCACACCGCGACCCAGCCGGGCACGACAGCGTTGCCAGGGGCGCGTGCGCCGCGACCCGGCGAGCAGACAACCTCTGCCCCGGCAATGGGACTCGACGTCTCCGAATTCGACAGCAGCGAGGAACAGATCGACATCCCGCTCGAAACCGTACCGCGTGCGGCTTCGCCAGAGACACCCGAACGCCCTGATCAGCAGGCCTCGGCACCGGCGACGACGTCCGCGCCCACCACAGCGGCATCGTCCACGGACACACGCACGGCGCGCGCCACCACCGGGCAGCTCCCCTTCCCTGCAGTCACACCCGAAGGTGCGCCCCCGCAGCACACGGCCAGCCATGTGCCCGCCCCCGCACCCGAAGCCGCGGCTCCCACCACGGGCGCCGCATTGCCCCAGCACGCCGGGCGCGACATCATCGACGGCACTGGCGAAAATGTTTCGGAGATGCGGCAGGCTTTCGCGGCACAGAAGCAGGAACGTGCTGCCACGGCCAACAGGCTGACGACGGCAGATGCCGCGACCGACGAGTCCCACGCTCCGACAGTCGACTCGTCCGCCACGCCGCCACCGGATGATGCACCGCCGCCGGCCGCACCGCGCCCGGCGAGCGGCTTCGCCGACATGGCCGCGGCGTTCGTCACGGCTACGGCGGCGCAGGCACGTCCGGTGACCGTTGCCGCGGCGGCCACCGGAGCCCCTCTCTGGGCGCCGCCGGTGGAACAGGACCTCCAGCACCAGATCGTCCAGAGCCTGTGGCTGCACGGCCGCGAAGGCGGCGGCGAAGCCCGCGTGCGCCTGAAGCCCGAATACCTGGGTGAGTTGTCCGTGCGGGTGTCGGTCCAGCAGGGCGTGGTCACGGCGCGCCTCGAGGCCGAAACACCCGCCGTCCGCGAGTGGATCGAGCGGCACGAAGCGTCGCTGCGCCAGGCGCTGGGCGACTATGGCCTCACCCTGGAGTCGCTGACCGTCGAGGAGCCGGCGCGCGACGAACGGCCGGGCCGGCGCGACGGGGAGGACCGGCGCGAACACGAACAGCCCGAACACCAGCCGCGGCGGCCCAGGCGCCGGCCGGGTGAAGACGAACCGCGATTCGAGGTGCTCGTCTAACCCCTCGGTTCGCCTGCAAGGAGCGTGTCGTGGTGCATTCTCCATCAGGGACGATCGGCCAGGCCACCTCCCCACAGGTGTCGCCCGGCCGACAGTCCAGCCGGCGCTCCGACGCCACGATCGTCGAATTCAGGCCATAATTCTCTGATCTCAACCGAAATACCGCGGGTACCGCGCTTGCTCATCCCGATGACGAGACATCGTCATGAGCCAAGCCCCGACTCCCGCACCCCAAGCATCTGAAGCACCGGCCAGCGCGTCTGCTTCCGGTCCGAAGAAGGACTCGAAGAAGAAGCTGATGGCCGCCGTGGTCGTCCTCGCCCTGGCGGGCGGAGGCGGTGGGTTCTACTGGAAGACCCAGCAGGCCGCAGCCGCCGCCCACGGCGACGACGAACAGGAGGCCGAGGACGTCCACATCACGCGCGGCCTCGTGTCGTTCGATCCGTTCGTCGTCAACCTGGCCGATCCCGTCCCGCGGTTCCTCCGCGTCTCGATGCAGCTGGTCGTGAAGAGCCCCGAGGAAGCCAGCGCGCTCGAACACTCGAAGGTGTCGATCCTGCAGGCGCGTTCCGCCATTCTCGAGCTGCTGACCACCCAGACGTCCGACGTGCTGGTCACCCCCGAAGGCAAGGCCGCCCTGCGCGCCGCCATCGTCGAGAAGGTCAGCCGCGACATTCCCGGATTCAAGGTGTTCGATGTCCTCTTCTCCGACTTCGTCGTCCAGTTCTAGCGCCGTGCCCGCCGACAGCCCGCTGGCGCCGCTGCTCGACGTGGACTGCACGGTGGACTTCGTCATCGGGACGGGCCGCATCCGGATGCGCGACTGCCTGCGACTCGAGCGCTCGAGCATCGTGCGGCTCGATCAATCGTCCGGTTCGGATCTCGAACTTCGTGTGCAGGGCCGTCCCGTGGCCCTGGGCGAAGTCGTCGTCGTCGATTCCAGCACCGCGCTGCGCGTCAGCAAGGTGATTCCGCCGCCGGGCGCGGGCGCGTAAATGGTGGTCGCGCTCATGCAGGCCGATCTCGTCGGTCCCGGCCCGTCGATCATCAGCGGCCAGGCTATTTCCGCGGTGCTGATCTGTCTGGCGCTGCTGGCCGGCCTGTCGTGGCTGCTCCGCCGCAGCACGCTGCTGCGCCGTTCCAATCAGCCGGTCATGGTGGAAACCGCGGTGCCGCTGGGCGATCGGCGGTCGCTGGTGATCGTGGTGGTGGAAGGCCGGCGGCTGCTGCTCGGCCTGACGCCGGGCTCGGTGAGCCTGGTGACCGAACTCCAGGCGCCGTTCGAGCAGGTACTCGACGCACAGGTGAAGGCCGACGCGGCCACGCCGGAAAGCAGGGTGTCGTGAACCTCCTCCGGGCGTCCGGCCTGGTGACCGTGCTGCTGGTGCTCACGGCCTCAGACGTGTCGGCCCAGCCGTCGCAACTCGACGTGCAGGTCGACGGCATCGGCACCGTCTCGGCGCCGCTGCAGGTGGTCGTGTTCCTCACGCTGCTGACGTTCATCCCGGCAGCGCTGGTGATCATGACCTCCTTCACCCGCATTGCCATCGTCTTTCATTTCCTGCGGCAGGCGCTCGGCACGCAGGAGACGCCCTCCAACCAGATGCTGGTGGGCCTGACGCTGTTCCTGACCGCGTTCATCATGGCGCCGGTCGGCGAACGTGTACACGCGCTGGCCATTGCTCCCGCCATGGAAGGGCAGATCAGCGTCACGCAGGCGCTCGAGCAGGGTGCGCCGCCGCTGCGCGAGTTCATGCTGCGGCAGACGCGCGAGTCGGACCTGGCGTTGTTCGTCGAACTGGGTCGCGTACCGCGGCCGCAGAGCCCGGACGACCTGCCGATGCGCGTGGTCATCCCGGCGTTTGCCATCTCGGAAATGAAGACGGGGTTCCAGATGGGCTTTTTCCTGTTCGTCCCGTTCCTGCTCATCGACCTGATCGTGTCGACCACGCTGTTGTCGATGGGCATGCTGCAGCTGCCACCCGCCATGATTTCGCTGCCGTTCAAGATCCTCCTGTTCGTGATGATCGACGGCTGGAATCTGGTGGTGGGCTCGCTGGTGCGGAGTTTCGTGTAGGCGCGTGCGCGCGCCGGAGGCCAGTCAGGCAATGTCAGAAGCTCTCGTTGTCGGAATCGTGCGTCAGGCCATCGAGACGGCCGTGATGGTAACGCTGCCCATGCTGCTGGCCGGACTCATCGCCGGCGTGGCCGTGAGTGTGTTCCAGACGGTGACGTCCATCCAGGACAACGTCCTGGCGTTCATCCCCCGCGCCATGGCCATCTTCATCGTGTTCGCGCTGGCGTTCCCCTGGATGCTGCGCGTGGTGACGGGCTTTTCGGCCGGCCTCATCCGCCGCCTGCCGGAGCTGATTCGCTGATGGAACTGGAACTGGTGGCGCGCTTCGGGCTGCTGCTGGCCCGGCCGGCCATGCTGGTGGCCACCGTGCCGGCATTTGGCGGCCAGGCGGCACCGCCACACGCGCGTATCGGACTGGCGCTGCTGCTGGCCATCCTGTCGATGCCGCTCGTGCCGGTACCGGAGGCGACGTCGCTGACGGCGCTGGGCGTGCTCATCACGCGCGAGATGGCCATCGGTCTGGCACTGGGTCTGGCCGTGCGCACCGTGCTCGCCGGCGCCGAACTTGGCGGCCACCTCACCAGCAGCCAGTTGATGCTGTCCTACGGCTCGGTGGTCGACCCGCAGGGCGGCGCGCGCAACACGCTGCTGGCGACACTCTACGGCAACCTCGCGCTGTTTACGTTTTTCCTCATCGACGGCCATCACCTGCTGCTCCGCGGCCTGGCGGCGTCCTATCAGGCACTGCCGATTGGCGTCGGCGCCATCGACCAGTCGCTGGGCGCCAGCGTGATGCGCCTGCTCGGTATCGTGTTCGTCTTCGGGGTCCGCCTGGCGGCTCCGATCATGGTCGTGATGCTCGTGGCCGAACTGGCCACCGGCCTCATCTCCAAGGCAGCGCCGGCGCTCAACCTGATGGTGGTGGGGACTCCCGTACGCCTGCTGGTGGGCCTGCTCACCGTCGCGGCCATCGTGTCGCAGATCCCCGCCGTCACCGCCCGGTTCGTGCCGCTGGCCGCCGAGGCCGCCCGCAATCTCGCGGGGGCGTTCCGCTGAGGACCCATGGCTGAACAGCCCGGCGGGGAACGCACAGAAAAACCGTCAGCGAAACGCCTCAAGGACGCCCATGAGAAGGGGCAGGTGGCGCGTAGTCAGGACTTCGTGGCCGCGCTCATCCTGCTGGCCGTCACGATTGCCCTCGTGCGGACGGGAACCGGTGCCCTGGCCCGCGTGAGCAGCCGCCTGGCGTCCGGCCTCTCTCGACTGGATGAATCGGCCAGACATGGGATGGCCTTGAACGACCTGGCCAACCTGGTGATGGCCGACATCGTCCTGCTCGGCACCGTGACCGGCCCATTCCTGATGGCGGCTGCGACCGTGGCTCTGGCCGCCAACTTCTCGCAGTCCGGCTGGGTGTTCG
>CAZZGM010000012.1:0-12136 GCA_964653955.1 uncultured Bifidobacteriaceae bacterium
CGATGTACCGCGAGCAGGATTGGTTCGACGCCTTCGAGTTTGCGTACGACATGTCTGTACCGAACGTCGCGCACCTCGAGCCGCAGCGTGGCGGCTGTTGCACCGTGATGCCGTACTTCATCGGCAACGTGCTGGAACTGCCGCTGACGACCACGCAGGACTACACGTTGTTCCACATCCTGGGTGACTACTCGACGACGCTCTGGGAGGAGCAGATCGGATTGATCGTCGCCAGGCATGGACTCGTGAGCGTCATCGCGCACCCGGACTACCTGACACGAACACGCGAGCGCGACGTCTATCTGCAGTTGCTGCGGCACCTGGTCGATCTGCGGGATCGCCAGGGCGTCTGGATGGCACTGCCGGGCGACATCAACCGCTGGTGGCGTAACAGGCGGGAGATGAGGCTCGTGCCCGACGGTGACGACTGGCGGATCGAGGGCCCGGACAGCGACCGCGCCCGCGTCGCCTATGCGTCACTCGAAGACGGCCGGCTCGTCTATTCCGTCGCCGCCAGCCACCGTGCGACAGCGGCCGGCATGTGATCCACGTCATCGACGATCCGATTCACGACCCCCGCTGGTCGGATCTCCTTGGCCGTCACCCATCCGCGTCCGTATTTCACACGCCCGCGTGGCTCGATGCGCTGCGCCGCACCTACGGTTACGAACCCATTGCCGTGACAACGTCGCACAGCGTGCCGATCGAGAACGGTCTCGTCGCCTGTCGAGTACGGGCCTGGGGAGTAAGTCGACTGGTCTCCCTGCCGTTCTCGGATCATTGCGAGCCGCTCGGGCTGGCGACGGATCTGCGGAAACTGGTGTGGGGTCTGCTCACACTTGCCGACGAACGCCACTGGGGCACGGTCGAGCTCCGCCCGAGGTCGACGGGACCCGTCCTCGATGCGACCGCGGCGGCTGGCGGACTTCGTGCCGGGTATACCTGCTGCCTTCACCATCTCGACCTCACGCCGGAGCTGCCGCAGATCTTCGCGGGCTTTCAGCGCTCGAGTGCGCAGCGGGCCGTCCGGCGCGCCGAGCGGAACGGTGTCGCGCACGAGGCTGGAACGTCCGACGAGCAGTTGCACGCGTTCTTCGGACTGCTGCGCATGGCGCGCCGCCGGCACGGCCTGCCGCCGCAGCCGATGGCATGGTTCCGCAACCTGCGCGACACCATGGGGCAACACCTCACGATTCATGTGGCCCGGCACGATGGCCGGCCGATAGCAGCGCTGCTCATGCTCTCATTCAGAAATTCGGTGGTTTACAAGTACGGCGGCAGCGATGCGTCGTATCACTCGCTCGGGGCCATGCCGTTCCTGTTCTGGCAGGCCATTCAGGCCGGCAAGGCGGCGGGGGCGACGACACTCGACCTCGGGCGCTCGGATCTCGATCAGCCGGGCCTCATCGCGTTCAAGGATCGCCTCGGCGCCAGGCGATCGCTCCTCACCTATTACAGCCCGGCGGATCGGCGCGCGCCACTTTCCGGTCGGGCGTGGATGAGCCGGGCCTCGGGCCGCATCGTGTCGGCATTGCCAGACGCGGCGCTCGACCTGGCCGGCCGACTTCTCTACCGGCATCTCGGCTGATGGCGACACACGCCCAGGCAGAACGCGTTCCGTTCCTCGACCTCATCACGCCGCACCGCGAGCTCGAGGACGAGCTCGTGGAGGTGTTCCGCCATGCGCTCAGATCGGCCGAGTTCGTGGGTGGCCCGCAGGTGGATGCCTTCGAACGGGAGTTTGCCGATTTCTGTGGAACGTCCGAGTGCGTGGGAGTTGCCAACGGCACCGACGCGGTGAGGCTGGCGTTGATGGCCTGCGGCGTCGGGCGCGATGACGCGGTCGTGACCGTCGCGAACACGTTCATCGCGACCGTCGAAGCCATCACCATGACCGGCGCCGTGCCCGAGTTCGTGGACATCGATGAACGGACCTGCAACATGAGCCCGTCCGAGCTCGACGCGTACCTGTCGTCGTGTGACGTCGACCCGAACAGCGGGCGGCCGCTCGGACGTCGCACCGGACGGCCGATCAAAGCCATCGTGCCCGTGCACCTCTACGGCCAGATGGCGGACATGGAACCAATCCTCGCGATCGGCACCCGCTACGGCCTGGTGATCGTGGAGGATGCGTGCCAGGCGCACGGCGCCGAGTATCGATGGTCGGACGGCACGTGGCGCAGGGCCGGCTCCTTCGGACGTGCGGCGGCGTTCAGTTTCTATCCGAGCAAAAACCTCGGCGCCTGCGGCGACGCCGGCGCGGTGACGACGAACGATCCCGGCGTGGCACGCACGCTCCGCATGCTGCGTGATCACGGGCAGGCAACAAGACACGTGCACGAGATCGAAGGCTGCAACAGCCGCCTGGACGCAATTCAGGCGGCGTTCCTGCGCATCAAGCTGAAGTCTCTCGAGGCATCGAACATCGAACGCCGTGGCGTGGCGCAGAGCTACGACGCACTGCTCTCGGGTATTCCGTCAGTGACGTTGCCGCGCGAACTCGATCGCAGCCGGGCCGTGTACCACCTGTATGTCGTCAGGCACACGAGACGCGACGCTCTGGCGCAATCGCTCGACGACCGAGGCATCGTCTGCGGATACCACTACCCGGTCCCGTTGCACCTGCAGCCGTGTTACCGCCATTGGGGCTACGGTCATGGCAGTCTGCCGCTCACAGAACGTGCGGCTGCCGAGGCACTGTCGCTTCCGATCTTTCCGGCCATGACCATCGCGCAGCAGCGACGGGTGGCCGACGCCATTGCGGACGCCGTCGAGGTGCCTGTGTGAGGCGCCTGCGAACCTTCGAAGACGTCGTCGACTGGCGCCTGTGCGTCGGATGCGGAGCGTGCGTCTACGCCTGTCCGTCGAGCGGTGGCCGCATGGTACACGTCGAAACCGAGGGCTTCCGTCCGGTCTTCGAGACGCCCAACCACACCGAGATGGCAGCAGCGCTGCCCGTGTGTCCGGGGTATCAGGTCGACGCGCGTGTGCCGGAACCTGGACCGGCCTCGGATCCGGAGTACGGCTCGGCACTCGAGATCTGGGAGGGATGGGCAACCGATCCGGATATCCGCTTCCGAGCCTCGTCGGGCGGCATTCTCACGGCGCTGTCGCTCTATCTCATCGAAGTCGAACGATTCGGCGGCGTGCTGCACGCAGGGATGGACGCGGACACACCCTGGATGAACCGCAACTACATCAGCCGCACGCGCGCCGATGTGCTGGCTCGTGCCGGATCCCGATACGCCCCCTCGTCACCATGTTCGGCGCTCGGTGACATGGGCGGCAACAGCAGTCTCCACGCATTCGTCGGCAAGCCGTGTGACGTCTCGGCCGTGGCCGAACTTCGGCGGCGGGACCCGCAACTCGATCGGCGCCTGGGACTTGTCCTCTCGTTCTTCTGTGCGGGCACGCCGAGCACCAGGGGAACGCTCGACCTGATGAACCAGCTTGGCGCGAAGCCCGAGGACACGACCGCGGTTCACTATCGGGGCGACGGATGGCCGGGACGGTTCCGCATGACGCTGCGGACCGGGCAGCCGGCATCGTCGCTGTCCTACGCGGAATCGTGGTCGAGGCTGACGAGTTATCGGCCCATGCGTTGCAACCTCTGTCCCGATGGCCTGGGGCGATTGGCTGATATCTCGTGTGGCGACGCATGGGATCAGTTCAGCGAAAACGGCGACACGGGCCGGTCGTTGATCCTCGTGCGAACGGAACGCGGCCGGCGTTATCTGCACGCGGCAGCCGCCGCCGGCTACGTCACGCTCGCCCCCGCGGGCCCCGCGCGTGTCGTGACCGCGCAACGGGCACTGCTCCAGCGCCGCCGGGAACTGTTCGGCCGTCTGGCAGCTCTGACGATGCTCGCGGTTCCGGTGCCGGCCTACAAGGGTTTCGGGTTGTTCCGCGCCTGGGCCGGAGACGGACCTCGCCGATGGGTCACGACGCTCGGCGGCACACTTCGGCGCGTCGTGCAGCGCGCATGGTTCCGTCGACGACCACGGTACAGAGTAGCGGCGGACGCATCGTGACCGTTCCAACGCTCACCGTTCTTTCGATGGCCGTGGTGGCGGTGTTCGCAGCACCACGCCAGTGGGTGCCGGTGCCTTTCCTGGCGCTGGCGTGCTACATCCCCAAGGCGCAGGTCGTGGACCTCGGACCGTTCAGCTTCACGCCGTTGCGGACACTGATCGTTGTCGCGCTGCTGAGAGCGGTGATCAGGTCGGACTGGAAAGGCCTGACGCTTCGCCTGTCCGATCATCTGATGCTCGCCTGGAGCGTTCTGATGGTCGTGACGGTCGCACTGCACGCCAATCCGGCGGCACAGGTCGTCGAGCGGCTGGGCCTGGCGCTCGACGCCATGGGCCTGTATGTCGTCTTCCGGCTCTGCTGCCGATCTTCACGCGAGATCGCGGGAGTCTGCGGTGCGCTGGCGCTGGTGCTGGTGCCGCTCGCCGCAGCCATGGCTTACGAACGTGCAACGAACCACAACGTCATGTCCTTCTTCGGCGGAACGTCGGAGATGGGATGGTCGCGTGACGGCCAGATCCGCGCGCGGGGACCATTTCGACACGCCATCCTCGCGGGCACCATTGGCGCCTTGTCGATCCCGTTCATGGTCGCGTTGTGGCCGAGAGTGCGCGTCCTTGCCGCCATTGGACTGGCGGCTTCCCTTGCCATTGTCGTGTCGTCGCACTCCAGCGGCCCGCTCATGAGCCTCGCGGCCGCCGGCTTCGCGCTGGCGCTGTGGCCGCTTCGTCAGCGCCTGCACCAGTTGCGCTGGGCGGGCCTCGCCGCCGTGCTCCTGCTGTCGGCCGTGATGAATCGGCCGGTCTATTACCTGATTGGCGAAATCGATCTGACCGGCAGCAGCACGGGCTGGCATCGGGCCCGACTCATCGAATCGTCGCTGAAGCACCTCGACGAATGGTGGCTGGCCGGCACCGACTACACCCGTCACTGGATGGCCACGGGCGTCTCATGGAGCGCCGATCACACCGACCTGACGAACCACTACATCGCCCTTGGCGTTTACGGCGGGCTGCCGCTGCTGTTGACGTTCCTGGCGGTCATCGTCGTCTCGTTCTACTACGTCGGCCGGAACCTCGACGCCAACGGCTCGACCGGACCGTCATCGTTCCTCGCGTGGGCCGTTGGCTCGGCACTGTTCGCAGTTGCCGTTACCAGCGTTTCCATTTCTTACTTCGATCAATCGATTCTCTGGCTGTACATGACGATGGGCTTCTGCGGTGGGCTCGCGGGCGCTCCAGTCACAGCGGCGAACCAGGCTCGTGTCGCCATGTCATTCCCAGCCATCGTTGCCAGTCATCGGGCCCGGCATCGCGCCTGGCGCCGCCTCCGGGCACAGGCGAGCTCGTCGGCCGGACTGGCCGCGCCGCACTCATGAGCACCAGCCGGTTTTCTCGTGTAGCGATTCTCGGGGCGTCACTCGACTCGGGCAATCGCGGCGTCGACGCGCTCGGCGAATCGGTCGTGAATCTCGTTCGCAGCGTCGAACCAGCGGCGCACATCACCTTTCACTACTACTCGTCTACCGGCGGGGTCAGACGCCTGGCCGGAGGCACCGGTCATGAAATTACGGTCATGAACTGCCGGCTGTCGCCGCGGAGCAAGCCGGATGAACACATCGGGCTGATACTCGCCCGGGCGCTGCTCTACAGGCTCGGACTGCGGTCGCCCGCTCGACGGAATCCATGGCTGGCGACGCTGCTCGATGCGTCGTTCATTGCGGACATCCGCGGAGGCGACAGCCTGAGTGACATCTACGGGCTACGGCGCTTCATCCTCGGCAGCCTGCCGCTACTCAGCGCTCTGCTGCTCGGCCGCCCCTACATCCTGCTGGCCCAGACGTACGGCCCGTTCCGGACGCGCACGGCTCGATGGCTGGCGTCGCTCACCCTGCGCCGTGCCGCGGAGGTCTGGACGCGCGACAGACGCTGCATCCCCATCGTCGAGGCACTGGCCGGCCGGACACCGCAGTTCAGTCCGGACGTGGCGTTCACGCTCACGCCGGCTCGTCCAGCCGACGTGATGCTGGAGCCGCCCTCGACCACGCTCGAGCACACGCCCGTCGTCGGACTCAACGTGAGCGGCCTGCTCTACATGGGGGGATATACCGGCGACAACATGTTCGGGCTGTGCTCGAACTACCGCGATGTCGTCGAGCAGATCGTCAGCGCACTGCTCGAACGGACGCCGGCGACGATTCTCATCGTTCCCCACACCTTTGGCGCCGAGATGGAAGAGGCGGCAAGTGCAGCGCTGCTCGAAGCGACGCTGCGGCGGCATCCCGGCCGCGTCGCCCGGCTCGCGGCGCGGCTCGGCGCCGGCGAGGTGAAGTGGCTCATCGGCCGGACGCACTTCTTCGTCGGCGCGAGAATGCACGCCTGCATTGGCGCCTTGTCACAGGGCGTGCCGACGGTCGGCCTCGGCTACAGCGACAAGTTCATCGGCGTCTTCGAGTCCGCGGGCATCGGCAATGCCGTGGTCGACCTGCGGACACACGATGCCGGCGCAGCGACCCGTGAAGTGTTGCGGCAGTTCGAATGTCGCAACGAAACCGCGGCCCGTCTGACCACGGACATCCCGTCGGTGCAGTCGCAGGTTCGTCAGGCGTTCGTACACATGGCCTCGTCGTCCCCCCCGGCACCCGTATCCACGTAAGTCGGTCCAGGTGATCGGACATGATCCGCCTTCGTCACAAGCTGTTTCTCTACGCACTACGCGTTCTCGATCAGGGCCTGATGCTGCTGGCGTTGGCGCTCGTCGTGTCGCTGACGGATGCGCCGGGAACCGCCCGGATCCGCGAAGTCATCGGTGGACGATACGACTCGGACGACATCCTCGGCCTGCTGGTGCTGTCGTTCGGCTGGTTCGCCTGCTTCAACGTCTTCGTCCGCTACGAGACCGACCGCCTGCGTTCGCTGCGCTCGGAATTGTTCGAGGTCATCACCGCCACGGCCGCGTGCGCGTTTCTGCTGGCCGTCGTCGGATCGCTGCTCGGCCTGCCGCGGTTCACCAGGGACGCGGTGGTGGTGTTCTGGATTGTCGCCACGGCACTCTCCGTGGGCGGCCGAATCGCCGTGCGGTGGGTGCTGGGCGCGGCGCGCCTCTCGGGACACAACAGCCGCCGGGTGCTGCTGCTGGGCGACATCGATCAGGCGTTGTCGGTGGCGGCCAGGATCGATGCCAATCGCGTCCTCGGGTATCGCGTCGTCGGCCTGGTCTCGGCCGATTCCGGTGCGGTCGAGACGGCGAATACCGATCCGCCCATCGTCGGACACGTCGATGACCTGAAGGCCATCCTCGAAACCTACCCCGTCGACGAAATGATTCTCTGCCTCCGCGTCGACAAATACGCCGGCGCCGTGGCCGCGGCCATTCAACTGGCCGACGATCTGGGCATCGTGGTGCGCCTGTTTCCGGACGAGGCACTGTCGCGCCTTCTTGCCAAGATGCGCGTCGAACGTTTCGAGAACGCCCACGTCGTCACCCTGTTCCGCGAGAACATGCTGCTGCAGCTCTTCCTGAAGCGCGTGCTCGATGTGGTGATCTCGATCGTGCTGCTCGTGCTGCTCAGTCCGCTGCTGCTGGCGGCCGCTATCGGCATCAGGCTCACCAGTCCTGGTCCCGTCCTGTTTGCCCAGGAACGTGTCGGCATGAACCGGCGGCGGTTCCGGATGTACAAGTTCCGCTCCATGTACGTGGACGCCGAACGGCGCAGGGCCGAAGTGGCTCACCTGAACGAGATGGACGGGCCGGTGTTCAAGATCACGAACGATCCCAGAGTGACACCACTCGGGCGCTGGCTCCGCGCGACCAGCGTGGACGAGCTGCCCCAGTTGTTCAACGTCCTGCGCGGACACATGAGCCTCGTCGGACCGCGCCCGCCGTTGATGGACGAAGTGAAACACTACGAGTGGCTCTACCGCAAACGGCTGTCGATCAAGCCCGGGGTGACGTGCTACTGGCAGATCAGCGGCCGCAACGACGTGTCGTTCCGGCAGTGGATGGAGCTGGACCGGACGTACATCGAGAACTGGTCGTTGTGGCTCGACCTGAAGATTCTCGCGCTGACGGTGCCGGCCGTGCTGTTTCGAAAGGGGGCTCGATGACGAAACGTACGCGCGGACGTGACGGACGCGTCAAGGTGCTGGCCCTCTCGTCCGGCGGCGGACATTGGGTGCAGATGCTCCGGCTGCGGCCGGCCTTCGACGGCTGCGATGTCGTGTTCGCCACCGTGAAGCCCGAGTATCGGGTCGACGTGCAGGGCGCCGACTTTCGCGTGATTCCCGATGCGAATCGCTGGAGCAAAGTGAGCCTGCTGCGATCGGCGCTCGGCGTGCTTCGTGTGTTGTGGCACGAACGGCCGGATGTCGTCGTCTCCACTGGCGCCGCGCCCGGCTACTTCGCCATCCGGCTGGCGCCGCTCTTTCGCGCGCGTACGATCTGGGTCGACAGCGTCGCGAACATCGACGAACTGTCGCTGTCAGGTCAGCAGGCCGGTCCGCACGCCGCACTGTGGCTCACACAGTGGGCGCACCTGGCCAGGCCCGAAGGGCCGCACTATCGCGGCAGCGTTCTGTAGCGGACGGCCACCAGTCCCATGATTTTCGTTACCGTTGGAACCGACCTGCCGTTCGATCGCCTGGTGCGCGTCGTCGATGAATGGGCGGCTGGCCGTGGCAGGACGGACGTGTTCGCCCAGATCGGCGCCAGCCGATGGACACCGGCGCACCTGCCGTACAGCAACTTCCTGCCCCCCGACGAGTTCACCCGACGATTCGCGGAGGCCCGGGTCATCGTCGCGCACGCGGGCATGGGCACCATCCTGTCGGCACTGCGGTGGGAAAAACCCATCCTGGTCATGCCCAGGCGGGCCGCCCTCGGAGAACAACGCAACGATCATCAACTCGCGACTGCGCGCCGTCTTTCGGCCATCGACAAGGTCGACGTGGCCATGGACGAATCGGAACTCCGTGCCCGCCTCGACGCACTCGATGCCCTGAAGGTACGCGCGCCCATCGGTCCGTACGCCAGCGCCGAACTGATTGACGCGATCCGCCGGTTCATCGGTGGGCCCCGGTAAACGGCAGACGGTAATCTCCGTGCATACGTACGCCCTCATCACCGCCGTCCGTAACGAGGCGGCACACATCGAGCGGACGATCCGCGCCGTCCTGGCCCAGTCCGTGACGCCCGTCCGCTGGGCGATCGTCAGTGACGGATCGAGTGACGGCACCAACGAAATCGTCGCCTCGTACAGCCGGCGGCATCCCTTCATCGTGCTCGTCCGCGTGGACGGCGATGCCGAGCGGAACTTCGGATCGAAGGTCAGGGCGCTGCACGCGGCTGAGGCAGCACTGGCGGGCAGCGAGTACGACTGCATTGCCAATCTCGACGGCGACATCACATTCGGCCCGACGTACTTCTCGGCCCTCCTCGATCGGTTTCGTCACGATCCTCTCCTCGGCATTGCCGGCGGATGGATTCACGAAGACGATGGCCGGGGATTCGTGCCGCGCCGGCACAACCTCAGGACGATGGTGCCGCACGCGGTGCAGTGCGTGCGCCGCGCCTGCTACGAGGAGATCGGGGGGTATGCCCCTCTCCGTTACGGTGGTGAAGATACGTGCGCGGTGGTCGAAGCGCTGATGCGTGGCTGGCGAGTGCAGGCGTTCGACGACCTGCCGGTGCAGCACCATCGCCGGACCGCCAGCGCCGGGTCCGTACTTCGTAACCGCTTTCGGCAGGGACAGGCCGACCATGCGCTTGGCTACGCACCGTGGTTCGAAGTGCTCAAGTGCGCACGGCGGCTTCTGGACCCGCCGGCCGTCATCGGGTCGACGCTGTGGCTGAGCGGATTTGCCTGGAGCTACCTGAAGGCCGAACCGCGACCGGTGTCACCGGAGTTCGTCGTGTTCCTCCGGCGTCAGCAGCGCGCACGCCTGACCGGTTTGCAGCAACCACTCACCGTGATGCCGGGCACGCCCGCGAGATCCGACGGTTGGCGATCGGAACGATGAACAGTCTCTCTTCGACGCCGGCGCGGGCGCTTGCCGGCCATCCACGGCACGACAGACGCACGGCCGCATGGATGGTCTGGACGGTTGTCGTCTCGCTGGCCTTTGCCGCGCAGCTCGCCGAACTCGTGGTCCATGCGTCCCGGAGCGAGCTGTATTCCTACATCCCGCTCGTACCGGTCGTCACGGGTTATCTGCTCTATCAGCGCCGCGCGATCCTGCCTCGCGAGTACAGCACGTCGCTGGCAGGTGCCGGTCTTCTGCTGGTCGTGGGAACCGCCGCGTTTGCCACGGCGGGGATCTCGGGCGGCGAGCCTGGTACAAACGACAGGCTCGTGCTCGAAACGCTGGCATACGTGTCCCTGGTCATCGCCGGCGGCTTCTTCTTCCTCGGCTGGCGATGGATGGTGGCGGCCGCGTTTCCGATGGCGTTTCTGTTCTTCCTGGTGCCGCTGCCGGACGCCGCCGTCCGCGTCATCGAGAGCGGTTCCGTTGCCGGATCCGCCGAAGTGTCGGCGCTGCTCTTCCGGTTGACCGGGACGCCGCTCGTTCGTGACGGCACGATGTTCCTGCTCCCCGGCATCGTGCTCGAAATCGCCCGTGAGTGCAGCGGCATCAATTCGACCTGGGTGTTGTTCATCGTCGGTCTGGTTGCATCCAACCTGTTCCTGAAGACGACCTGGAGCCGCGTCGCGCTGATGGCGTTCGTCATGCCGCTGGCCATCATCAGGAACAGCGTTCGCATCCTGACGATCGGCCTGCTCTGCGTCCACGTCGGACCGCACATGATCGACAGCTACCTCCACCGAAGCGGCGGGCCGATCTTCTTCGCGCTGTCGCTGATTCCACTCTTCCTCCTGCTACTGTGGCTGAGACGTCTGCAACGGTGAACCTGGCCGCGTCGCTCGCCATTCTCGCAGGCCTCTTCGGCCTGGCGCTCGCGGCACTCAGCGTCGTGCGCCGTCGCCCGTCGCCGGCCACGTGGTTCTTCTTTTGCGGGATGACGGCCCTGGCGTTCGATAGCGTCCTCACGGCATTCGCGTTGCGCGCGACCACCCCCGGCGCGGCACGGGCGTGGGTGACGGCCGCGCTGGTCGTCAAAGCCCTCGTTCCCGGCATCTGGCTCGGCTTCAGCCTCACCTATTCCCGCGCCGACAACCGCGAACGCCTGCGGCGCTGGGCCGCGGGCCTGGGCTTCGCCATTCTCGCGCCGGCCGCGCTGACGCTGGTGTTCCGGGACCGTCTGTTCGAGGTGCTGCCCGCACGGGAATCGGACAGCGTATGGCATCTGCAGCTCGCCAGCGCCGCGGGCCTGTTGAACGGCATCCTGCTCGTGGCTCTTGTCGCGATTCTGCTCAACCTCGAACAGACGTTCCGCTCGGCTGTGGGAACCATGCGCTGGCGGTTGAAGTTCGTGGTCCTCGCGCTCGTGGTCATCCTCGGCACGCGGCTCTACACCCACAGCCAGCAGCTCCTGTTCTCGGTGCCCGACGTCGGAGCGTTGTGGGGCGCCGAAGCGGTGGCGCTGCTCATCGGCTGTGTGTTCCTGATCGTGGCCTACACACGCAACGGCTGGGCCGAGGCATCGGTCTATCCATCGTCCGCGGTCGTCCGCTCATCGCTTACCGTGCTGATCGTCGGCGGGTATCTGTTCGTGGTCGGCGTGCTCGCCCAAATCGTGGGACGCCTCGGCGGCGCGTTCTTCATTCAACTCCAGACCATCGTGGTGCTGGCAGGGCTGGCGGGCCTGGCGCTGGTGCTGCTGTCCGACCGCGCCAGACAACGGCTGCACACGTTTGCGGCACGCCATTTCGGCAAGGCCCAGCACGACTCCGTGCACGTCTGGACCACCGCGTCCGAGCAGATGGGCCGTGTGACGGACGTCCACGCACTTGGACGCGCAACGACGCGGCTCGTCGCCGATACGTTCGACCTGCTGTCCGTCAATCTGTGGCTGGCCAATACCGATGGCCGCCTGCGGCTCGTGGCGACAACCGGTCGCCAGGCGGGCGTCGATGCCGACGCGGAGTCCGGTAATGCTGCCGTCGGCGCGGAACTGTCGGCGCGCCTCGCGCCGTTCGACCTCGAGGATG
>CAZZGM010000012.1:12146-19455 GCA_964653955.1 uncultured Bifidobacteriaceae bacterium
TGGACGAACTGCGGCGGCTGAATCCGTCCACCTTTCCGAACGGTGGCCATCGCGTCTGCGTCCCCCTGCGCGCCAACGACCACACCGTCGGCGCGCTCGTTCTGGCGGATCGGATCAACGGCGCTGTCTACACCGTCGAAGAACTGGAGCTGCTGCGTTGCGTGGCCGCCCAGTGTGCCTCGGTGCTGCTGAACCTGCATCTGGCCGAAGAGGTGGCGCGTACGCGCGAGCTCGACGCGTTCCGGACGATGTCGACATTCTTCGTGCATGACTTGAAGAACGCCGCCGCGTCGCTGAACCTGATGCTGCGAAATCTGCCGGTCCACTTCGACGACCCCGCCTTCCGCCAGGACGCCCTGCGCGGTCTCGCGAACGCCGCGGCGCGAATCGACTCGACCATCGGCCGGCTGAATGCCGCGCGACAGCAACCGGACATCCTGCGAACCGAGGCGGATCTCAACGCGGTCGTGACCGAAGCGCTCGAGGCGGTTGGAGGCGCATCCGTTCCGGTAAACCCTCGGCTGGAAGCCGTGCCGCGCATTCTCGGTGATCCCGATCAGCTGCGCAGCGTTGTCACGAACCTCGTGATGAACGCCCGCGACGCGGTCGGCGCCGGTGGCCACATCGAGGTGCACACATGCCATCGGCCGGGCGAGGTCGTCCTGTCGGTCACCGACAACGGCTGTGGCATGAGCCGGACCTTCATGTCGGAGTTCCTGTTCCGGCCATTCCAGACCACCAAGACGTCGGGGCTCGGCATCGGGCTCTTTCAGACACGCGCGATCGTCCAGTCACACGGCGGCCGGATTCACGTCGACAGCGAGGAAGGCCGCGGTACCACGTTCACAGCGACGTTTCCTGCCGCGGGAACACGATGACCAAACCTGTATTGCTCATCGTCGAGGACGACGAAGACATCCGCGCGCAGATGCGGTGGGCCCTGGCGGACGAATACGCAGTCGTGCTCGCCGCCGATCGCAACAGCGCCATCACGGCGTTTGCCGAGTTTCATCCGGTGGTCACCATCCTCGACCTGGGATTGCCACCGCGGCCTGGTGACCCCACGGAAGGGTTGGCGACGCTTGCCGCACTCCTGGCAAAACATCCCGGGGCCAGGGTGGTGGTGGCCACGGGCCAGGGTGAGAAACAGAACGCGCTCGACGCGATTGGTGCGGGAGCCTGTGACTTCTTCAGCAAACCCGTCGACCTCGATCTGCTGCGGGTCGTGCTGCAGCGTCACGCGTACGTGGCCGGCCTGGAGGAGGAACATCGCGCGGGGCAGGACGTGCGGCCAGGCCCGGTCTTCGAAGGCATGATCGGTGCGAGTGCAGCCATGGCGGTGGTCTTCACGCTCGTCACCAAAACCGCACCGACAACCGCGCCGGTCCTGATTCTTGGCGAAAGCGGAACCGGCAAGGAGATGGTGGCGCAGGCACTGCACCGGCAGAGTGCGAACCGGAAGGGCCCCTTCGTTGCACTCAACTGCAGCGCCATTCCCGAAAACCTGCTCGAAAGCGAGCTGTTCGGCCACGAGCGCGGCGCCTTCACCGGGGCGCACGCAATGCGGAAAGGCCTCATCGAATCGGCCGCGGGCGGCACGTTGTTCCTGGACGAGATTGGCGACCTGCCGCCGCCTCTGCAGGTGAAGCTGCTGCGATTCCTCCAGGAGAAGAAGTTCCAGCGCGTCGGTGGACGACAGGAAATCGCCTCGGACGCGCGCGTGATTTCCGCCACCAACGCCAGCCTTCAGGAAACGGTAGCGGGCGGCACCTTCCGCGAAGACCTCTACTTCCGCCTGGCCGTTGTCGTCATCAAAGTGCCACCGCTTCGCGAGCGGGGTAATGACGTGACGCTCGTGGCTGGCGAGTTCCTCCAGCAGTGCGCCCGGGAGCACGGCCGGACACGGCTGGAATTCGCGCCGGACGCAACCCTGGCACTCTGCCGCCACACCTGGCCCGGCAACGTTCGCGAACTGCAGAACCGCGTCAACCGCGCGGTGATCATGGCGGACGGCAGGAAGGTAACGGCCGACGATCTCGAACTGGCACACGTCGTCCACGCCGACGCACCGCCAACACTGAGATCCGTTCGAGAACAGGCCGAGCGCGAGGTCGTTGTCGAGGCGCTGCGCCGGCATCGCGGCAGGATTGCCGCGGCTGCGAGCGAGCTCGGCATCAGCCGTCCCACGCTCTACGAGCTGATGGAGAAGCTGGGCGTTGCGAAGGGATGAGCCATGGCCTTCCCGGGAGGCACGGGTGGATCCGTTCGACAATCAGGCGCTGCAGGGCGGCCTCGGACGGCGGGCCGTGCGAAGCGGCGCGATTACGGCTGGCGCGCAGGCCGTGCTGTTCAGTGTGCAGTTCGTGGGGACCATTCTGCTGGCCCGGCTGCTGTCCCCGAACGACTTCGGCCTCGTGGCCATGGTGATCGCGGTCGTCGGGTTTCTCGACACGTTCAAGGATCTCGGGCTGTCAGCCGCCACCATTCAGCGCGCCGAAATCACACGATCGCAGGTGAATGCGCTGTTCTGGGTGAACGTCGCGGCGGGAGGCCTGCTGACGCTGGCAACGCTGGCACTGGCGCCGGGCCTTGCCTGGTTTTATGGCCGCCCGGAGTTGCTCGGCATCGCGGCCGCCATCTCCGTCGGCTTTCTGATTTCCGGAGTGTCCGCCCAGCAATATGCCCTGCTGCGGCGGTCGATGCAGTTTGGCCGCATCGCCTCGATCGACATTCTGGCGGCCATCGTCTCGACGCTTGCCGGTCTCGCGGCGGCATGGCACGGCTTCGCCTACTGGAGCATTGTCGTTCAGCGCGTCACCAAGCCGGCCGTCGCCGCGCTGGCGCTATGGTCGACCACCGCGTGGCATCCCGGCTTCTATCGCTGGGATCCGACGGTCGTGCCGATGCTCCGGTTCGGGGGATTTCTCGCGATCAACAACATCATGAATTACGCGGCGCGCAACGTCGACAACATCGCGATCGGATGGATGTGGGGCGCGGGACCGCTGGGCATCTATTCACGCGCCTACAACCTGCTGCTGCTGCCCATTTCGCAGGTGAGCACGCCGATGCTGAATGTCGCCATGCCGGCGTTCAGCCGGCTCCACGATGATCCGGCCCGGTTTCGTCAGGGTTATCTCTATCTTCTGCGGGTCGCGGGACTCGTGCTGGTCCCGCCGGTTGCCGTCCTCATTGCGTGTGCCGACGACGTGGTGGTGCTGCTGCTTGGCGACCGATGGCTGGATGTGGCGGGTATCTATCGATGGCTCGGCCTCATCGCACTGGTCCAGCCGATGACCGTCACGTGCGGCATCGTCTTTCTGAGCAGCGGCCGTTCGAAAGACATGGCCAGAGTCACGCTCGTCAACGCGGGTCTGACCATCGTCTCGATCATGATGGCCCTGCCCTACGGCCCCGCGGCCGTTGCTGCGAGCTACGCGGTGAGCGGCCTGCTCATCAGAACACCGATCCTCATTCACGCCACCTCCCGGGTCAGCGCCGTGACGGCGCGTGACATGTACGCCATCGTTGCGCCGCAACTGCTGCTCGGCTGCGTGATCGTGGCCGGTGGCTGGTATGCCGCCAGCCAGATCGAGGCGTCGCACCATTGGCTTCGTATCGCCGCGGCCACCGCCGTGGGCGCCACGCTCGGTCTTCTGTGGATAGTCACATCACGACAACAGAGGGCATCGCTCAGCAACATCTTCGCGCTCGTCGCCAGGGGCAGCCGGAGATCCGAGGTGTCCTGTTGATGACTCCACGCACGTTCGCTCGATCGATCTACACCTCCCGCCAGGTCGAGAATGCCACCTCCGGCGTGGCCGCCCGGCTCAATCGACGCGCGCATCCATCACGCCGCGGTTCCGCCAGCAGCGTCGCCCTGCTGGTGCCAGGCGTGCGCGGCAGCCTCGGCGACGAAGCCATGACGCTCGCGACGGTCGAGCACCTTCGTACCGCGGGCTGTGCCCGTATCGGATTGATCACGTTTGGCCAGGCTGACGACTGGAGTGGCATCGATGGCATCGACGACATCCGCAGACGGCCCGCCGGCTGGCCGCTTCGGTGGTTCGGGTTCTGCCGTTGGCTGTCTCGATACGACGCGCTCGGTATCATCGGGGCTGACGTCCTCGACGGCTACTACTCTCCCGAACGATCCCGCGCCAGGCTGACGCTGGCGCGCGTGGCCGACGGCATGGGCCTTCGGGTCGTCCTGCTCGGCTTCAGCTATCGCGCCGATCCGGAGTCGTCGGCGTTGGAGGCATTGAAGGACGCTGGCCGGCATACCACCGTGCTCTGCCGCGATCCGGCAAGCCTCGACAGGGTCCGCACGCTGTCCGGACGAATCGCGGCACAGACCGCCGACCTCGCATTTCTCCTGAACGCGAGATCCGACACGGCGGACCTGCAGAGCCTGACGACGTGGATCGACGGGAAACGCGCCAACGGTGCGTTCATCGTGGGTGTGAACTGCAACGTGCAGGCGCTCGGCAGCGCCAACGCCAACGAAGCCGACCGGTTGATTCAGGCATATTCACGGGCGCTGACCGACGTCGCCACGAAACATGCCCATGTCCATTTCGTGTTGATTCCACACGATGCACGCGGAGCCCGGTCCGACGAGGTGATGGCCCGAAGCATCTATGCCATGCTCGAACCAGCCGTACAACGGCGCACGTACCTGATCGATCGGACGTGGACAGCCGCGGAAATCAAGGCCGCCGCGGCCGTACTCGATGTCGCCATCAGCGGCAGAATGCATTTCGCAATCGCGTGCCTCGGAAGTGGTACGCCGGTGGCCAGTTTCGAGTATCAGGACAAGTTCGCCGGGATGTACGAGCTGTTCGACCTCCGCGAACTCTGCGTCCCGGGCACCGACAGTCTCGACGCCTCGGCCATCGTCAGGATGCTCGAGCTGCTCCATGTCCGGGCCGATGCCCTTCGACACGCCGTCAGTGCGCGGTTGCCGTTGATTCAAGAACTGTCCGCGCGAAACATTTCGGCGCTGCGTGGTGAGCCCGTCGCAGGATACGACTATTGACGGCGAGCGCGGCCGGCGTTCGTAGGGTCCACTTCGTCCCGTACTGGCCCGCGAATCCCTATCAGTCTCTCCTGGCTGGCCACCTGCGGCAGCTCGGAATCGAGGTCGAGACCGGATCGCCGCTGAAATCGCTGGCCGGGGGATCGGCGCCCACCGCCGGCGAGTTGGTTCACCTGCACTGGCTGCCCGTGGCCGGTGTGGAACCCCAGCGGCTGGCCAGGTGGTGGTTGTTCGCGAGGCGCGTCGCCAGACTTCGACGACGGGGTGTGCCGGTGGTATGGACCGCGCACAACGTGATCCCCCACGAGTCCAGCCTGCCGGTGCTGGATCTCTGGATGAGCCGAACGATTGCGCGCCTCGCGGGCCGGATCATCTGCCATTCGGCCGGCGCGCGCACCGAGCTGATCTCACGCCTGCGGATCGCGGACGAGACAAAGATCCGCGTCATTCCGCACGGTCACTATCTCGAGGCGTATCCGAACGTACTCGCTCCTGACGCGTGCCGGGCGACGCTGGAGCTGCCGCCGGATGTGACGGTGTTTCTGTCGCTCGGTGCGATTCGCCCCTACAAGGGCGTGCTGGAGCTGATCGACACTTTTCGCCGTGTGACCACACCGGACGTGCGGCTGCTGATTGCCGGCAAACCGCATGGCGACGCCATCGATTCGGCAATCAGGGCCCGCATGGGAGCCGACGCGCGCATCCGGTATTTTCCGGGCCGCGTCGCGGACGAGGATCTGCAGCTCTACTTCAATGCGGCCGACGCCGTGGTTTTCCCCTATCAGAAAAATCTCACGTCGGGTGCGCTCGTTCTTGCCATGTCGTTCGGTCGTGCCTGCATCGCGCCGCGTCTGCCTGGCATGGTGGACTGCCTCGGCGAGCGGGGTGGACTCCTCTACGAAGCAAGCCAGGAAAGCGGCCTGTTCGAGGCGTTGTCGAACGCGAAAGAACGACGCCCGGCGTTGTCTGAGATGGGCACGACAAATCTGGAACGGGCGCGCTCGTGGGACTGGCAATCCATTGCCACGGCAACGGCTGAATGTTACGGCGAATCCGCCACGGGACACCGGAGGGTGTGTGATGAAACGACTACGTAGTGCCGGATTATGGACGCTGGGTGCCTGCGGCATCGTCGCGACGACGGTGATCCTGGCCAGCTCGTCGCAAGCGCAGCCGTCGACCTATTTCGTCACGGCCTCCGGAAACGATGCAGCCAGCGGCACCGCGGCAGCACCATGGCGCACGATCCAGCGCTGTGTCGATCACGCTGCTGCAGGCGACACGTGCACGATTGGCCCTGGAACATTCACCGAAGCCGTGACCATCTCACGAAGCGGCGCCGAAGGGAGCCCCCTTCGTGTCATCGGACAGGATGGCGGTACACCCGTGATAGAGGGCAGTCTCGTCGTCTCTGGCGATGACGTCGTTGTCGAGAACCTGCGCGTGAGCATGCCCTCCGGCGCCACACGAGGGCTGCGGCTGGCTGGCCGTTCAGGCGTGGCCAGACACATCCATGTCACCACGAGGTCATCCTCTCTTGGTCTGAACAACGTCGCCGCAGAGGTCGCAGGCAGCAACAATACGCTCACCCTCAGCCGGCTGGACGGTACCTGTTTCGGCCTGACGCTGGGCGGCACCAGCAATGTGGTGTCGCACAACGAATTGACTGGTCTCTGGACGAATGGCGGCCGCTGTGGCGACGTCGACTACGTGAGACTGTTTGGTGCAAACCATCAGCTGCGAAACAACGTGCTGCAGGGGATCGACCGCAGCAGGACGGGCTCGGCGCATGTGGACTGTTTTCAGACGTTCGACAACAACGGTCCCGATCGTGCCGTCCGGAACGTCGTGATCGACGGGAACTTCTGCAGCGACGCCTCTCAGGGCGTGATGTTCCAGGCGCGGGTGTACCGGCAGAGCCGGGACGTGATCATCCGCAACAACGTGTTCACGAAGGTCGCGGCCTGGTGCGCGTTGCTGGAAGATATCGACGGCGTCCGGATTCTCAACAATACGTGCGACACGTCGACCGCTCACCACGGTATGTGGTGTCGATCGAACCGCAACCTGGGGTCGTGCGAATTCAAGAACAACATTTTTTATGGTCGCGGCACGGCCTATGGCGTGATGGGCAGCGCGCGCCTCATCGATGGAACCGCGTCCGCGCCCGGACGCAACAACCTGCTGTTCGCAACGGGGGGCGCCAGCGCGTTCAAGGGATATGCCGGTGACCGCCTGAACGCGGATCCCGGGTTCGTCAACCGTGCCGCC
>CAZZGM010000013.1:0-18281 GCA_964653955.1 uncultured Bifidobacteriaceae bacterium
CGAGAATGATGGGAACGACGGGCCGAGGCCCGATGTAGCCGATGATGCCGCACATAACGTCAGGACTGCGATTTCGAAGCGCGGCGCCGTGTCACCCAGCCCGGCTTGTTGTCTTGCCGGCTGCGCGCGATGGCGAGAGCTTCGCCGGGAACGTCGCCGGTGATGGCCGAACCCGCACCAACGTAGGCATGGTCGCCGATGGTGACCGGTGCCACGAGTGTGGAGTTGCTGCCCACGAACGCGCCGGCGCCAATAGTGGTCTGGTGCTTCGCGTCACCATCGTAGTTGCAGGTGATGGTGCCGGCCCCGATGTTGGCGCCGTCGCCAATGGTGGCGTCGCCCAGGTACGACAGATGGTTGGCCTTGGCGCCCGCGCCGAGCCGCGCTTTCTTCAATTCGACGAAGTTACCGACGCGTGCGCCGGCACCCAGGTCGGCGCCCGGCCGCAGGTGGGCGAAGGGCCCGACTCGGCAATCGTCGGCAATGGCGGCGTCGGTGACGACGCAGTGATTGAGTACGGTGACGCGGTCACCGACGACGGCGTTGACCAGACGGCTGCCGCCGTGAATTTCGCAGGCCGACCCGATGCGCGTGGAGCCTTCGAGGTACACGCCGGGGTGAATGACGGTATCGGGACCAATCTGGACGTCGACATCCACATAGGTCGTGGCGGGATCGACCAGCGTCACCCCCGCTGCCATGAGCTCCTCATTTTTCTGCTGTCGCACCATCCGGCTGACCTCCGCCAGCTCACTGCGGCTGTTGATACCACGAATTTCGCCCGCGTTCGGCACCGTCCATGACGCCACGCGCCGCCGCTGACGGCGGTAGATGGCCATGAGATCCGGGAGGTAGTACTCCCCCTGCGCGTTCTGGGCGCCAATGCCCTTCAGGGCTTCGAACAACGGCTCGAGCGCAAAGGCGTAGACGCCCGAGTTGATTTCCTTCACCTCACGTTCGACCGGTGACGCGTCGCGCTCCTCGACAATGCGCAGAATCTCGTGGCCGTTGCGGATGATCCGGCCGTAGCCGTACGGGCGATCCACGACGGCCGTCATGACCGTGGCCTGGGCATCGGCTGCGTGATGCGCGTCGATGAGCGCGCGCAGGCTGGCGGCCGACAGGAAGGGCACGTCGCCCGACAGCAACACCACGGTTCCGGACTTGCCGGCCAGCACCGGTTCGGTTTGCAGCAGCGCGTGGCCCGTGCCGAGTTGCGGTTCCTGTACCACGGTGGCCACGCCAGGGCGATCCGCCAGGTGCCGCCGTAACCAGTCCGCTTCGTGGCCGACGACCACGGTCGTGGTTTCGGGCGCCAACGCCGCGGCGGCCCGCAGGACGTGGTCGAGCATGGGCAGTCCGGCAAGCTGGTGCAGGACCTTTGGTGTGGCCGAACGCATGCGCGTGCCCTTGCCGGCCGCCAGGATTACCAGATGAAGGGCACCCACCGCCGCAGTATCGGCCATACCGGATGCAGAGGCCAGTGGCATATCCGAAGGGCGCTGTGGCATCAGTCGCGCGTCGCGTCATAGACGCGGCGAGTGGACACGCCAAGGCGTCTGGCGAGGATACGGGCTGCCTCGCGCCGTGACGCCGCGCCATTGTCTGTTATTCGACCTATTTCTGCTTTCCAGCTGGCTTCGTCCATCTGCTCTGCGCCGTCCGTTGTCGCGGGCCTGACCGGGACGACCACTGTAAACTCGCCTCGCGGGGCCGAAAGATGCTCCAGAAGGTGTTGTGGTGTGCCGCTGAGTGCCTCTTCGTGCAGCTTGGTCAGCTCACGGAAAACCAAAATAGGCCGTTCGACAAAAACACCAATATCTTCAAGGGTTTTACGGATGCGATGAGGGGCCTCGAAGAACACCAGGGCGGCATCGCCGTGCAGGCGTTCGGCTCGTTCGAGCCATATTATTCGGTCTTTTGACCTTACTGGTGGGAACCCCAGGAAGACGAAGTTGGGTTCTTCCAACCCGGCCACCGAGACGGCGGCGGCCACGGCACTGGCGCCCGGAATGGGTTCCACGCGAATGCCGGCTTCGCGTGCGGCGCGAACCAGGTCGGCACCGGGGTCCGAAATGCCGGGAGTGCCCGCGTCACTGACCAGTGCGACGGAGCCGCCGGCGTTCAGGCGGGCCAGCAGCTCGGGTGTCCGCGACCGTTCGTTGTGACTGTGGAGGCTGAGGACGGGTGTTTTCAGGCCGAAATGCCGTAAGAGGTTGCCGGTGCGGCGGGTATCTTCGGCGGCAATCAGACTGGATTGTTCCAGCACCCGGAGCGCGCGAACGGTGATGTCGTCGAGGTGGCCAATCGGTGTTGCGACGACGAACAGCGTCCCGGCCATATTTTATTGTAACCTTGGGGGATGGCCACGCGCCGGAGGGTGCGGCCATGCCCCATTCACAGTCACATGCACGCTGCGGAACCGCTCGGTCATTTCGTCGACGCCTACCTCGCGTATCTCTACGAGGCTCATCCCACGCACGCGACCTTGGACGGGGTCCACCTGCACGACGATCTGCTGGAGGACTATCGCCGGGGCCGGATCGACACGCATCTGGGCGCGCTGGCCGGGTTTGCGCGGCGCCTGGACGCCATGCCCGTGGACCTGCTGCCGCCAGCGGAGCAGGTGGACCACGCCATCGTGTCCGCCAACATCCGGGGCCGGATGTTCGACTTCGAAGAGGCGCGCACCTGGGAGCGCAGCCCGCACTTCTACGGCGAAATCCTGGCGTCGAGCCTGGCCACGCAGGCCATCTTCACCTACGCCGACGAGACCGACCGCGCCCGCCGCGTCCTGTCCAAGCTCCGCCAGGCGCCGCGGCTCATCCAGGCCGCGCGCGACAACGTGAAGGAGCCGCCCGCCATTTTCGTGAAGGTGGGTCTCGACACCTGGCGCGGCGTGAAGACGTTCATCGACGTCGACCTGCCCCGGGCGTTTTCGAACGTCGACGATCTGCACCTGCTGGCCGACCTGGCCGATGCGTCCACCGAAGCCGTTCAGGCCGTCGGCGCCTACATCGAGTATCTCGAGAACGACCTGCGGCCCCGCGCCAAAGGATCGTTCCGCATGGGCGTGGACCGTTTCGAGCAGAAACTGAGGCTGGAAGAAGGCATCACGCTGCCGGTGGACCGCCTGCTGGCCATTGGCATGCGCGAGCTGCGGCAGACGCAGGAAGAGTTCCGCTCGGTGGCGGGTCGCGTCAACGGCGGCGACCCGATGGAGGTTTGGCAGAAAACCCGCGAGTCATATCCGGCGCCGGGCGATCTCATTCGTACGGCCCGCGGCCAGCTCGACGACCTCCGCACATTCCTCGAACGGACGGCCGTCGTCGAGGTGCCGGAAGGTGATGCCGTGGCGGTGGCGCCCACGCCCGAGTTCTTCCGCTGGGCGTTTGCCAGCATGTGGACGCCCGGTCCGTTCGAGACGCGCGCCTCCCGCGCCACCTACTACCTGACCGACGCCGATGCGTCGTGGCCGGACGACCGCAAGCACGAGCACCTGCGCGACTTCAACCTGCCGACGCTGTGGACCATCTCGATGCACGAGGTCTACCCGGGGCACTACCTCCACTACCAGCACCTGCGCCGAGTGGCGTCGAAGGTGCGGCGCTCCACGTTGTTTGCCCCCGCCTCCTACGTGGAAGGCTGGGCGCACTACTGCGAGCAGATGATGCTGGAGGCCGGCTTCGGCCGCGGCGATCACGCGTTGAAGCTGGCGCAGCTTGGCGAAGCGCTCGTCCGCCTCGCACGTTTCATTGTCGGCATCCGGCTGCACACCGACGACTGGTCGGTGGAACAGGGCGTTCGGTTTTTCCGCGAAGAAGCGTTCCTCGAAGAGCCGGCAGCGCGGCGTGAGGCCGAACGCGGCACGTTCGATCCCACCTATCTGGTCTACTCGGCAGGCAAGCTGATGCTGCTGAAGCTCAGGCGCGACTGGCAGGAGGAGCAAGGCGGCAAGCCGACGCTGCGTGCGTTCCACGATGCCTTCCTGGCACAGGGGTCGGCTCCGTTCTTCGCGTTGCGCCGCCTCATGCTCAAAAACGCCGGCGACGTTCTGGAGTAGCCTCCATATGCCTCTCTACGAATATCAGTGCGATGCCTGCAGCCATCGCTTCGAGGTCATCCAGAAATTTTCGGACGCCCCGATCGAGACCTGCCCGAAGTGTGGGGGCGTGGTGCAGAAGCTGCTGTCGTCGCCCGCCATCCAGTTCAAGGGCACGGGCTGGTACATCACCGACTACGCACGCGGCGGCAAGTCCGAAGGCACTGTCGCTTCCGGCTCGAACACATCGGGCAGTAGCACCACCACGCCGAAGACCGACACGCCGTCCGAGTCCAAGACCGAATCGAAGACTAGCGCGGCGAGTTCGACGACGTCAGATTGAGCGAGTCGAGGTAGTCGCGGAACGGCCCGGCCAGGTCGGGCCGTTTCAGCGCGAAATACACCACCGCTTTCAGGAACCCCAGCTTGTTGCCGGTATCGTGCCGGACGCCGTCGATTTCGTAGGCGTAGAGCGGCCGTTCCTGCAGCAGGCGGCGCATGCCGTTGGTCAGCTGGATTTCTCCCGACTTGTCGCGGCCGGTGGCGTGCAGCGCCGGAAAGATGTCGGGCGTCAGAATGTAGCGGCCGATGATGGCGAGGTTCGAGGGGGCTTCGGCCTGCGGCGGCTTCTCGACCAGGTCCTTGATGCGGTGTACGCCGCGTCCCAGCTCCGGCGCCGGCTCCACGGCGACGATACCGTAGCTCGACACCTGATCTTCGGGAACACGTTCCACGGCAATGACCGGACCGTCCGCCCGTTCGTACACGTCAATCATCTGCCGCAGCGCCGGCGGATCGGCATCAATCACATCGTCGCCGAGGATGACGGCAAAGGGTTCGCCGGCCACGAGCGCTTCGGTGACGAGGACGGCGTGGCCCAGGCCCAGCGGCTCGCCCTGGCGGACGTATGACACGTTGATGAGATTCGAGATGGCGCGAATTTCGTCGAGCTGTTCGGTCTTGCCGCGCGACTCGAGGAACGTTTCGAGCTCGGCCGACACGTCGAAGTGATCCTCGATGGCGTTCTTGCCGCGCCCGGTGACGAGGATGATGTTCGACACACCCGCGGCGACGGCCTCTTCCACGCCGTACTGGATGGTGGGCTTGTCGACCAGCGGCAGCATTTCCTTCGGCTGCGCCTTGGTGGCTGGAAGGAACCGTGTGCCGAGGCCGGCGGCAGGGAACACGGCCTTGCGTACGGGAGCAGGCATCCGCACTAGAATAATCCACCTGAATCATGCTGGATCCCGCGTTCGTTCGTGATCATCTCGATGAAGTTCGGCAGGGGCTGGAGGCGCGCGGGCTCGACGCCGCGGCGGAGCTCACGCAACTGGCCGCGCTCGATACGGAACGTCGTCGTCTCATTCCTGAAGTAGAGGGGTTGAAGCGCGACCAGAACGCCGCTGGCGAAGAGGTGGCGCGGGCCAAACGCCAGGGCCTCGACGCGTCGCACATTTTCGACGCCAACCGTCAGCGAGCACAGACCATCAAGCAGCTCGAGACGGAGCTCGACGGCATCGAGCGCCAGCGGCTGGCCATTCTCGAGACGTTGCCCAACCTGCCGCATGCGTCCGTTGCCGTCGGCCGTTCTGCCGCCGACAACACTGTAGTCCGCGAGTGGGGCGAGCGGCGGGTGCTCGATTTCACGCCCAAAGCGCACTGGGATCTCGGGCCGGATCTGGGCATCCTGGATTTCGAACGCGCGACGAAAATTTCCGGTGCCCGCTTTGCGGTGCTGATGGGAGCCGGTGCTCAGCTCGAACGTGCGCTCATCAATTTCATGTTGAACCTGCACACGACACAGCACGGTTACACGGAGGTATTACCGCCGTTTCTCGTGTCGGGCAGCACCTTGTACGGCACGGGTCAGTTGCCGAAATTCGAGCCCGACCTGTTCAAGATTGCCGGTGACTGGGACCTGTACCTGATTCCGACCGCGGAGGTACCTGTCACCAACCTGTATCGCGGTGAAATTCTGGATGGCCGACGGCTGCCGCTCAAGTACACCGCCTACACACCGTGTTTCCGGAGCGAGGCAGGGTCGTACGGCGCGGACGTGCGCGGGCTCATCCGCCAGCACCAGTTCGACAAGGTGGAGCTCGTCAAGTTTGCCTCGCCGGAAACGTCTTACGACGAGCTCGAAAGGCTGACGGCCGATGCCGAACAGGTGCTCCAGGCGCTGGGCCTGCCCTATCGCACGGTGATGCTGTGTACCGGCGACATGGGGTTTTCGGCGGCCAAGACCTACGACATCGAAGTGTGGCTGCCGAGTCAGAATACCTACCGCGAGATTTCGAGCTGTTCGAACTGCGAGGCGTTCCAGGCGCGGCGCGCCAACATCAAGTTCCGTCCCAACGGCACGGGCAAGGCCGAGCACGTGCACACGCTGAACGGTTCGGGACTGGCCGTGGGCCGCACGCTGATTGCCGTGCTCGAGAACTACCAGCAGGCGGATGGCTCGGTGGTGGTGCCCGAAGCGCTGCGCCCGTTCATGGGCGGCCGTGACGTGATCGGACCGGACGGTTCGAACAAGTAGCAGACCGGACGGTACGGCCAATCCGACCGGCCTCGTGTTGCCCGCGTCGGCGCTGGTCGGTGATGAAGATGCCGGCTTCGCCGGCGGCAGCTATGTCGTCGTTCAGAAATACCTGCACGACCTTGGCGCGTGGGCGCGGATTCCCACGCCTCTGCAGGAGGCGATCATCGGCCGCACCAAGATCGACAACATCGAAATAGACGACGATGAGGCGCCGCGCAAGTCGCACAAGTCGCTGGCCACCATCGTCGATGCCGAGGGTAACGAGCACGACATCCTGCGGGACAACATGCCGTTCGGCTGTCCGGGACAGGGGGAATTCGGCACCTATTTCATTGGTTATTCCCGGTATCTCTGGGTCATCGACAAAATGCTGGAGCGGATGTATGTCGGCGACCCGCCGGGCGCCTACGATCGCCTGCTCGATGTTTCGACGCCGCACACCGGCACGACGTTCTTTGCGCCCACGCGCCCGACGCTGCAGGCACTTGCGAGAACAGCGCAGGCGAAGCTCACGCCGCTGTGATTGGCGCGACAGCTTTGCCTGAGCTCGCGTGATGCGGCCTGCTATCTGGGCGATTTCTGAACTGGTGGAGGTCCACCTACGCTGAGCGCCCGCTGCGCGAGCAGCTTCGGTGGACAACCTTCGCCTGAGCTCGCATGACGCGGCTTGCCAGCCGTAGCCGCGAGCCGCCTGCGCGCTTCGCGCGACGGCGTCCAAGGTGCAGCGAGCGTTTGGTGAAGGTTGGCGGAGGGAGAGGGATTCGAACCCCCGGTGCCCTTTCGGGCACAGTGATTTTCAAGACCACCGCCTTCGACCGCTCGGCCATCCCTCCGGCGTGTGCCTTGCGATCTTACCTGTTTGCGGCCCGTTTCGCCGTCTGTCCGTAGCGCCCAGCGCGGAGGCGGGTAGTTGCAGAGCGGCGCGCGGGCGGAAGTAGCCGGGATGCAGCGCGCAGCCGGGCTTTCCCCCTCACAGAGGGATCCCCACCCGATCACCACGCGGTAGAAGTTGCACCCGTTGGCGGGCTGCACGATGTGAGGAACTGCGATCCCGCACAACGATGTGTGGCGAAGTGCTATGAGCCCGCGCCTGACAACGATGGCCTGGATCTTGTTCCTGCCGGACGCATGTCTGAGCCGAAGCGATTCGTTTACATCCTCAAGAGCAAGACCGATGGCCGGTATTGCTGCGTAGGTGTGAAGCGATCCTCATGCGCGTCTGGGCACGATTAGCCGGGAATCGCCGCCGATGCCTGAGATCAGTCGATTCTTCGGAATTGTCATTCGCATGTTCGTAGAGGCCGGAGCCTCTCACCACACACCGCATTTCCACGCCTACCATCAGGGACAAGCGGCCGTGTTCAGCATCTTTCCGGTTGAATTGATCGCTGGAGAGATTCCGAGGACACAGCGGCGGCTGGTCGAGGCATGGGTCGAACTGCACCAGCGCGAATTGCGGGAAGACTGGGAGCGGCTGCAAGCCGGCCGGCCTGCCGTGCCGATCGCGCCGTTACAATGGAGCCATGACGCACCCGATCTATCGCGTCGAAACCTTCGAGCTCGTCGGCCCCTATACCATTCGGCTGGTCTTCGATGACCGCACAGAGCGGGTCATCGACTTTCGGCCCGTGCTGGCCGGCGACGTGTATGGCCCGCTCAGGGATCAACATGTGTTCAGCCAGGTGCAGTTGGATTTCGAAACCGGTACGATCGTCTGGCCCAACGATGCCGACTTCGATCCGGCCACCTTGCACGATTGGCCGGACGTGTGCGACGAGCTGGCACGCCGCGCCGCGGCCTGGAACAGCGTCAGCCAGACGTTCTGACGGCCACATGGCGAAGGGCACGCGTGCGATAAGATAAGACATCGATAGCTCGCCCGCCTCGACTGCAATCCACGGAATCATCAGAATGAAACTACTTACCAGCGCGCTTCTCGTCCTGCTGCTTGCGGCGTGCGGAGGACCGTCCACCATGCCGTTCCAGATGACCGACACCACCACGGGCAGCGGCGCCGAAGCCGTTGCCGGCCGTCAGGTCGTGGTCCACTACACGGGCTGGCTCTACGACGACAGCAAGGCCGACAAGAAGGGCGTCAAGTTCGACAGTTCGGTGGACAGGAACGATCCGTTCCAGTTCTCGCTGGGTGCCGGCGAAGTGATTCCCGGTTGGGACCAGGGCGTGCAGGGCATGAAGGTGGGCGGCAAGCGCACGCTGACCATCCCGCCGGACATGGGCTATGGCGCACGCGGCGCCGGCGGCGTGATTCCGCCCAACGCCACGCTGCTCTTCGACGTAGAACTGCTGGACGTTCGATAATCGCGGCCCAGGCCGCGCACACGACAGGGGCCGGCATTCGTCATGCCGGTCCCGTACACATCCGCGTGAACTGCCGTCACTTCCACACCTGCGGCGGCTGCAGCCTGCCGGGCGTCGCCTACGACCGGCAGCTCGAGGGCAAGCAGCAACGCCTCGCGCGCTGGTTCCCCGACCGCGCACCCGTCACGCTGCTGCCTTCGCCACTCGAGGCGGGCTTTCGTCACAAGGTGGCGTTCGTCTTCGCACCCCACAGCACCGGCTCCCGCATTGTCATGGGCCACTTCCGCGCCGGCTCGCAGGAGGTGGTTCCGGTAGAAGAATGCCCCGTGCACAGCGCACGCGGTAACCGGCTGGCCTTTGCGCTCCGCAAACACCTGGCCGCAGGCCGTATTCCCGCCGGCACCCTGAGACATGTGCTCATCCGTACCACGGACGATGAGCGGCAGGCGGTGGTAATGCTGGTGGTGCGCGCCAATCACGCGTCGCTGCGCCGGCCGGTGCGCGCGTTTCTCGACTCCGAAGAGCGCCCCGACGGATTTTTCGTCAACGTGCACGATCGGCCCGGACCTTACATGGTGGGCCGCGAGACCATCCGCATCGATGGTCACGGCCGGGTGCGTGAAACCGCCGGCGATGCCGCGTTCCTGGTGTCGCCCACCGCGTTTTTCCAGACCAACGTGCGGGCCGCACGTGTACTGCTGGATCTGGTGCTGGCGGAGACCGACGGGGCAACGAAGGTGCTCGACCTCTACAGCGGCAGCGGCTTCTTTGCCATCCCGCTCGCGAAACGTGGCGCACGCGTCACCGCCGTGGAAGAAAACCGCCAGGCCATGGACGATGCAAACGCGAACCTGCGAGTGAATCGTCTGCTACCGAACGCCGTGCGGTTGCTATGCGCGCGTGTCGAAGACGCGCTGGTACGCCTGGCGCGCGAGACGCCCGACCTGATCGTGCTGGATCCGCCCCGTCAGGGTTGTCCGGACCGGGTCATCGATGGTGTGGCGGCGCTGTCGCCCGCGCGTATCGTGTACGTGTCGTGTAATCCCGAACGCCTCGCCGAGGAGCGCGCGCGATTCGAGCGGCATCGCTACACGTTGACACGGCTCACGGCCGTGGACATGTTTCCCCACACCGACCACATCGAAGCGGTGGCGGTCTTCTCGAAAGGTCGTTCCTGATGTCTGCTTCTTCCCCTGCCGCCACGCGTCCCGCTTCCACGGTTGTCGTGTTGCGCGATGCGCCATCCGGCTTCGAGGTGCTGCTGGTGCGCCGCAGCGACCATGTGGCGTTCATGGCCGGTGCCTGTGTGTTTCCGGGCGGGCGCGTGGACGAGGCCGATCGCACAGCAGCGCCGGCCAGTGTCGGCGGCGCCACGTCACGGTTTGCCGACCTCTCCATGGCCGACGAGTGGACGTTTCGTGTGGCGGCTGCGCGCGAGCTGCAGGAAGAGGTGAGCCTGGACGTGAGTGTCGAGACGCTGATTCCGATCGCACACTGGGTGACGCCGGAAATCGAGATTCGGCGATACGATACGCGTTTTTTCGTGACGACACTGCCCGAGGGACAGATTGCCCGTCACGACGACAGCGAAACCACCGAGCTGCTGTGGCTGGCACCAACAGCCGCGCTCGACCTGTGCCGGCGCGGCGACGTACGTCTACCCCCACCCACCTGGACGACGCTGCGTCGCCTCGAGAAGCAGGCGTCCATTGCCGACGTTCTCCAGTGGGCGCACACCACGCCTATCGTCCGGGTGCAGCCGGGGTTCGTGGAGATGGAAGGTCAGCGTGTACTGACGCTGCCGGGAGATCCCAGCTTCCCGACGTTCGAAGGTTGGGACGTGCCGGACGAGACGCGGTTCGTACTGCAGGACGGGGGCGCATGGATACCGATTCGCGGCTGAACGATCTGGCCGACGAACTGGTGGCGCTGTTCAACCGGCGCAGCATGGATCTGCCGGACGGTCTGTTCGACCGCCACACGCAACTGCTGCTCAACGGTACGCCCTTCGAGGAGATGCTCGGCCGCTCGCCGAAGGATCCACTGGTACTGATGATTGCCAGAGGCGCGGCCGGTTATCGCTTTGCGATGAAGGCCGTGCAGCATGCGGTGCCGGACGCCCACATCGCGCGCGGAGCGCTGGAGCCCACCCCCGAGCCGCCGGGAACGATTGTTCTTCCGCTGTGGCTGTCAGGCCACCTGCGCGGCAGCGGCCAGCCGATTGAAACCGTCATGCGCGTAACCGTCCTTCTGACGGCAAGTGGCGCCGTGGCCCAGGCAGACCTCGCGCTTACTGCCGAGCATGTGGCACGTCTCAGCGAGGCAAGAAACGGCTAGAGAGGCAGGAACCCGGTTCTGCTTTCGGTTCCCGGCTCTCAGTTCGTCGAGATGAACCGGTACAACACGCGAATCAGCCGATAGGCTTCGGGCATGGCCGGGCGGGTAAACTCCACGGTGTCTGGCGCCAGCAGCGTGATCTCGTCGAAGGCCGTGGCCACTTCGGGGATGGTGAAGTTGCGGAACTGCATGCGCACCTGGTAACGATCGGCGCGCTCCGGCGCCTTCTTCATCGCGCCCTTCACGCCGTCTCTGGCGGCGGCCTGAATGTCGCGGCGGGTGTCGGCCAGCGGGCGCAGTTCCACCGCGAGCGTGTTGATGGCGCGTTTCACGGCCACGCCATGAATACCCGGCACCAGCGCCTTCACCTCCTCCACCGCCACATCGTCGCCGCTCACCATCACGACCGGTACGCCGTACCAGGCGGCCAGCGCGGCGTTCATGCCGCCTTCACCAACCGAGACGCCGTTGATCTGAAGGTCGCGGACCACGCCCGAGCCCGTATGAGCGAAGACGCCGCGCGGTGCGTCGGCCTTGGCGTGGTACCCGATGAAAATCACCGCGTCGAAGGTGTCGTCCAGGCCCTCCATCATGCCGTGGCGTTTGAAGCTGTGGCTGATGAGGCGCACGCGCGGATCGAGATCTTCCGGCAGCAGGTTGCGTTGTCCGCCGTGCGAGTCGTTGACCACCACCTCGGTGGCACCGGCATCGAAGGCACCGCGAATGGCGGCGTTGGCGTCCTCGGCCATCAGCTTCCGGGCACGTCCGTATTCGGCACCGCCGGCACTGGTCTGGTCGCTGCCGTTGACGCCGGAGATGCCCTCCATGTCGACGGAGATGTACACCTTCCGTGCCTGCGCCTGCACCACCGCGGGCCAGACCAGCACGCCGGCCAGCAGCAGGATGGGAGCGAACCAGCGGACGGATCGCGGATGTGCGGTCATTTCGCTTCGGCGTCCGCTTCGGCCAGCGCGGCCTCGATGAAATCGGCCTCCGGCAGGGCGCCGAGAATTTCTACGGTGCCGTTGACGACGGTCTTGGGGACACCGGTCACGCGGAACTGTCGTGAGAGGTCCATGAACTCCGTGGCTTCTACGGACGTGGTGGTGATGTTCGGATTGCTGAACGCCATCTTCTGAGCGAGGACCACCGCCCTTGGGCAGTGTGGACACGTCGGTGTGGAGAAGACCTTGATCTCCATCGGCTTGTCGACGGCGGCAATTCTGGTCACCGAGTCGGCTTCGAGCTCCACTTTCCCTGTGCCCGCCATCAACACCGCTTCCACCAGCGGCACGAACTCGTAACCGGTGGGCGCGCCCAGGAAGCGCATGCGCGTGTCCTCATCGTTGCGGAGCACGACAATGGCGGGTTCGCGGTCGATGCCGTACTTCGTCCGGTCGTCGCTGTCGAGGACGATGTTTTTTTCGACGACGGTGATCTTGTCGTTCAGCGCGGCAATTTCGTCGAGCACCTGTTTGGCCACGGGACCGCTTTCCGAGCCGCCAATGGTCTGCGTGAAGAGCAGCAGCGACACCGGCGTATCGATAGCGGACAGGTGCTCGCGCAGGACGGTTTCATCGGACGCAGAAAGTAAACCCATAGGACGGATTATAGGCCCCGCCTTCGCTCACCTGAAACCACCGCCCCTTCGAGGACGCTCAGGGCGCCCCGACCTTGCGACTTCGCTCAAGGTCGTCCTGAGCATCGTCGAGGGACGAGCGAAGTCGAGGGGTATGAGCTTCGGCGCGGCAAGCCCCGAACCGGCGAGCCCGGGAACCGAATCTCAGAACTTGAAGAGAGCGTCAAACGCCTTCCGTGCGTTCGACGAAGCGGCTCCGCCTGGCTGCCGGGGACTCGATGTGCCGGTGGAGGTGGCGGGTCCGGTGGCGGCAGTGGTTTCGCGTTCCCAGCTCGTTCGTGCTTCGAAGAGCGTGCAGGTGTTGGCGGTGTCCTTGGGTGCGACACGCGCCGTGAGGGGACGCGCGCACTGGAACCGTGCGGCCGGATCGAAGTGCGTGCACTGCACGCAGGTCCGCAGGTCCTGCTGGCACTTGGGACAGGTGCTGCGCGAAAGAATTTCCGGATCTACCAGAGTGCCGCAGCGCGCGCAGCGCGCGACGGCGCGGTAACCCATCATGCGGGGGTTGCGCGCACCTTCCGACGAAATGCGGCGTGCGCCGGCTGGTGCCCCGGGCGGCCGTTCGGGGCGCGGCCCCCCGCCGGGCGGGCGCGGTTCCCGCTCCCGGTCTTCGTCTCGATAGCCGTGCTGGCGGTACTTGCGATCGCTCACCTAGACATCACCTTTGGGGAACATGGTCGTGCCGCCCACCACCGTGCGGACAATGGGAATGGTCTTGATCTCGTCCGGCGGGACCTCGTGTGGATCGCGCGCCAGCATGACGAAGTCCGCGTACTTGCCGGCGGTAATGGAACCTTTCACGTGTTCTTCGTGCGACGCGTACGCGCCGTGGATGGTAGCAATTTTCAGTGCCTCGTCGACCGACACGCGCTGGCGTGGTCCCCAGACGTTGCCGTCGAAGTCCTTGCGGGTCACCATGCTCTGCAGTGCCATCAGCGGCTCGAACGGGCCGGGTCCGTAGTCGGACGCGCCGGGCACGGGAATATCGTGCTCGAGGAACGACTTGTGGGCAAACATCCAGTTCATCTTCTCCTCGCCGTACGCCTGCCACTTCTCGCCGTGGTAGTGCGCGTAGGTCCAGAACGGCGTGGGGATGACGCCGGCGGCCTTGATGCGCCGGAGCAGATCGGGATTGACCAGTGAGCAGTGTTCGATGCGGTTGCGCGCGTCGGGCCGAGGCCACTGCCGCTGCACACGTTCGTAGGCGTTCAGCACCATGTCGATGGTGACGTCGCCATTGGCGTGGACCGCCACGCGGAAGTCGTGACGCCAGGCGTCTTCGACGGCCTCGTGCACCTCCTGCTGCGTCATCGTCAGGATGCCGTAGTCGTCGGTGCCGACGTACGGCGTACTCATGCGCATGGTGCGTTCGGACACCGAGCCGTCCGCGGCGAACTTGACGCCGGCTACGCGCAGCCACTCGTCGCCAAAGCCGTAGTGGATGCCGGCAGCCTTGAAGCCGTTGAACGTGTCGGCACCGCGCACCAGAAACGCGGCGCGGTGGCGCAGCTCACCGTGTGTTTTCGCGTCCTCGTAGGCGAGGATCCGATCACGATTGGCGCCGGCATCGTGGACGGTGGTGAGTCCGGCGGCGGTCAGCAGTTCCGAGATGTGCCGCATGCCGTTGCGGCCGCGTTCGCGGATCTCGTCCGGCGTGAACGTTTCGCGTGTGCCCACCCGGGCAAAGACGCCGCGGGCCAGTTCGGCCACGCGCCCGGTGTGTTCGCCGCTGTCGTCACGGAAGAAGCGGCCGTGATCCGGATCGGGTGTGTCTTTCGTGATACCGGCCAGCTGGAACGCTTTCGAGTTGTACCAGCTCGTGTGCCCGCCGCGGTGATTGACGACCAGCGGGTGATCCTGTGTGACTTCGTCCAGGAAGCGGCGTGTGAGGACGACATCGAGCTTCGTATCGTCGAACATCGTCGCTTCCACCCACTGCCCGGGTGGTGTCTGGTCGGCGCGGGCCTTGAGTGCGGCCTGCAGTTCGCGCACGCGCGTGACGTTGGCGTTGACGCTGTAGAGCTCGTTGACGCCGCTGACGTGGCAGTGCGTGTCGATGAACCCGGGCGTGACCGTGGCGCCGGCGGCGTCGATGACGCGCGTGCGGGCGCTCGCGAGATTGCGGATGTCGTCGTTCGAACCGACGGCCACGAAGCGGCTGTCCTTCACGGCAAACGCATCGGCGCGAGGGTGAACCGGATTCATCGTGTAGACGCGCGCGTTCACGACAATGAGGTCGGCCTCGAGTGGACGTGCCGGTACGGGTAACTGAGCGAAGGCGTCCAGTCCCGTGGCGGCGGCCGCACCAGCGCCGGCCAGTGCCGCGCCGAAGCCGAGGAACTCACTGCGCGTGAAGCGCGTCATGGCGCAGACTGTAACAAACCGTAGGTGGGTAAAGGTGTACCGGGACCGTCGGGAGGTCCCGGCACAAACGGCACCACGGTACAACGACGAGGGGAAAAACCGGGTGCGCTACCCATCATGAGCGAGCAGCATCATCCTTATGCGCCAAGCTGATGATATTGTCAAGGCGGCCGCAACCCCGGCCATTACGGGTGGTGGTGTGGCGGAACGGATGCGGGTGGGAGCTGGCGGGCGACGTTGAGCACAACGACTAGTTGTTTGGTCATACGACCAACGCTATCTATGGACGAGGTACGGATCTGGCCGCGGAAGACTCGTTTCTGGAATGTTCCTGAGACGAAAAAACGAGCGCGGCCGTTCCTTGAACCGCCCCGTGCCTTGTGATACAACTTGCTTGCGAAAATTTTCACAATTAGCTCCCAAAACACGCGAACCGCGGTAAAGTGCCGCGATTTCGAAAACGATTCGGGAGCGTGCAGGCGACATGCAGGTATTCCCCAAGAGCGCCAATTACTGGTCGAAAGGCAGCATCATCGGCGTGTTGTTCGTTCTGGCTGGTCTTGGCTGGACGATTCTCACGATCCAGCGGTCGGACTATGTGACCGCCGCCAACCAGTTCATCGAACAGCCCGTGCAGTTCAGCCACCAGCATCACGTGGGCGGCATCGGCATCGACTGCCGTTACTGTCACACCTCGGTGGAGGTCGCGGCCACGGCCGGCATTCCCCCCACCAAGACGTGCATCAACTGCCACTCGCAAATCTGGTCGACGAGCCCGTACCTCGAGCCCGTGCGCGCCAGTTTCCGTGAGGATCGGCCGCTGCAGTGGGTGAAGGTGCACGACCTGCCGGACTTCGTCTACTTCAACCACAGCATTCACGTGAAGCAGGGTGTGGGCTGCGAGACGTGCCATGGACGAGTGGATCGGATGCCGCTCGTGTTCCAGAACTCGTCGCTCCAGATGGAATGGTGCCTGGACTGCCACCGCGACCCGGCGCGTTACGTACGGCCGCGGGACCAGGTGACGGCCATGGGATATCAGCCGGCCGTGGCCCAGGAAGTGCTCGGTCCCCAGCTCGTCAAGGAATACAACATCGCCGGCGTCGAGCACATGACCAGCTGCTCGGTGTGCCACAGGTAATGGACGACATGAGCGCAGAGTCTCTCGACATCAAGGCAATCCGGGCGCGGCTGGAGGAGGCCGGCGGACCGCAGTACTGGCGCAGCCTCGAGTCCGTCGCGGAAACGCCGGAATTCCAGGAGTTCCTCCACCGCGAGTTTCCCGCCAGCGCGTCGGAGTGGACCGATCCGGTGGGCCGCCGCTCGTTCCTGAAGCTGATGGGCGCGTCGATGGCGCTGGCCGGTGTCGGCGCATGTACGACACAACCCGCCGAGCTGATGGTGCCCTACGTGCGGCAGCCGGAAGAAATCATTCCCGGCAAGCCGCTTTTTTTTGCCACCGCGATGTCGCTGGGTGGCGTGGCCACGGGCGTGCTCGTCGAAAGCCACCAGGGCCGTCCCACCAAGATCGAGGGCAACCCCGAACACCCGGGCGGCCAGGGGGCCACGGACCTGTATGCCCAGGCATCCGTGCTGACGCTGTACGACCCCGATCGTTCGCAGTCGACTCTCCAGCTGGGTGAAATCCGCCCCTGGAGCGCGTTTGTCACGGCCGTCAAGGCGGCGCTCTCCGGCCAGTTCGATTCGAAGGGGGCCGGCCTCCGCATCCTGACTGAAACGGTGAACTCGCCGACGCTGGCGGCGCAGATTCAGCAGGTGCTCGCGGAATATCCCGAAGCGCGCTGGATCCAGTGGGAATCACTGCCGCGCGACAACGCGCGCGCCGGTGCGCAGCTGGCCTTTGGCGAGTACGTCGAGCCGCTCTACGACCTGAGCAAGGCCGACGTGGTCCTCTCGCTCGACGCCGACTTCCTGGCCTCGGAAGGTGCCTTCACGCTCCGCTACGCGCGTCAGTTTACGGCGCGCCGCCGCGTCGAAGGCACCGGCGATGCACTGAACCGTCTGTACGTCGCCGAAGCCGCGCATTCGGTCACCGGCGGCAAGGCCGATCACCGCGTGCCGCTCAAGAGCAGCCAGATCGACGCGTTTGCCCGCGCCATTGCCGCCCGTGTTGGCGTGGCCGGTGTTTCGGGCACGGCGCCGCAGGGCACCGACGCTGCGGTCGATGCCATTGCCCGCGACCTCACCGCACATCGTGGCCGCTCGGCCGTGATGGCCGGCGACGCGCAGCCGCCGAGTGTCCACGCCCTGGCGCACGCCATCAACGAAGCGCTCGGCAACACCGGCGAGACGGTCACCTACCTCTCGACGCCCGAAGCCGTGCCCGGCGAACAACTGGCCGCACTGCGCACGCTGGCGAGCGACATGACCGCCGGCCGCGTGCACATGCTGCTGATGATTGGCGAGTCGAACCCCGTGCTCACCGCACCGGCGGATTTGAACTTTGCCGATGCGCTCGGCAACGTGCCCATGCGCGTGCACGCGGGCCTGTTCGTCGACGAGACGGCCGTGCTGTGCCACTGGCACGTGCCGACCACGCATTACCTCGAGGCGTGGAGCGACGCCCGCACCGTGGACGGTACCGCCGCCATCGTGCAGCCGCTCATCCAGCCGATGTACGGCGGCAAGTCGGCGCACGAGATCCTGGCCACGCTGTCGGAAGTGCCGGATCGTTCCGGCTACGATATCGTCCGCGAGTACTGGGCGGCGCAGCCGCAGGGCGGCGGCGATCCGGCGGCGTTCGAACGCGCCTGGCGCGGCTGGCTGCACGATGGACTGATTCCGGGTACGACCTCGCCGGCCCGGGCGGTCACGCTGCAGGCCGACGTGGCGTCGCGGCTGCCGGCGGCCTCGGCCGTGGACGGCGTCGAGGTGAACTTCCGGCGCGACCCCACCGTCTACGACGGTCGCTTCGGCAACAACGGCTGGCTGCAGGAACTGCCCAAGCCGATGACCAAGCTCACCTGGGACAACGCGGCGCTGGTATCGCCGCGGATGGCCGAGCAGCTGGGCGTCGAGAA
>CAZZGM010000014.1:0-11435 GCA_964653955.1 uncultured Bifidobacteriaceae bacterium
CGCGGCAACGTGGCCATCTGTGCCCGCGACTCCACCTGGAACACGCCAATCGTGTCGGCCGCGCACAGCAGGTCATACACCGCCTGGTCGTCTGCCGGCAGGTGCGCCAGATCGAACCACGAGCCGCTGTGTTCCTCACCGGCGGCCGCCTTCGGCAGACTGCGCTGCGCGTGCCCGGCATCCACGCGCGCGTTCACCAGCCGGATGGCATCCTGCAGCACCGCCATCATGCCAAGCCCCAGCAGGTCGACCTTGACAAGGCCCATGGCGGCGCAGTCGTCCTTGTCCCACTGCACCACCACGCGGCCGGGCATGCTGGTGTTTTCGAGCGGGACCACGGACGAGAGCAGGCCCTGACAGACCACCATCCCGCCCGGGTGCTGTCCCAGGTGCCGCGGCAGGTCCTGCATCTGCTGCCACACCTGCGCGAAGTGCCGCACGCGTGGTTCGTCGCGGACGAGCCCCACCTCGGCCAGCTGACGCGACAGCGTCTCGCCCGGATCCACGTACTCGAAGTGGTGCATGACCTTCGACAGGCGATCGATGGTCCCGTCGTCCATGCCGAACGCCTTACCCACCTCGCGCGCGGCGCTCCGGCCGCGATAGGTAATGACATTGGCGGTCATGGCCGCGCCGTAGCGGCCATACCGTTCGTAGACGTACTGAATGACCCGCTCGCGACGTTCACCGCTCGGCAGGTCGAGATCGATGTCGGGCCACTCGTTACGTTCCAGGGACAGGAACCGCTCGAACAACAGATCCATGCCGACGGGATCCAGTGCCGTGATCCCCAGGCTGTAACACACGGCACTGTTCACCGCCGACCCACGGCCCTGCACCAGGATGTCCTCGCGCCGGCAGAAACAGACGATGTCCCAGACGATGAGGAAGTAGCCGGCGAGTTTGAGATGCTCGATGAGATTCAGCTCGCGCTCCACCTGAGCACGGGCACGATCGTGATAGGGCCGATAACGGTTGCGCGCACCCGCGTCGGTCATCTTTCGCAGGTAGGAGTTTTCGGTTTCACCGGGCGGCACCGGGTAAGGCGGAAAGCGGTAGCCCAGGCCCTCTGGCGTCATGACAAACTGCAGGCGATCGGCCAGCACACGCGTGGCACGCACGGCCTCGGGGCGATCCGCAAACAGCCGTCCCATCTGCGCGGGCGACTTCAGATACCGCTCGGCATTCATCGACAGCAGGCGTCCCGCGCGCGCCAGCGGCACGTGTTCGCGGATGGCCGTAAGCACGTCGAACAACGGCCGCTCGTCCGGCGCCGCAAACCGGACACCACCCGTGGCCACCACGGGCAGGCGAAACGTGGCGGCCAGACCGGACAACCAGTCGTTGCCGTCTTCCTGCTCGCGTATCAGATGACGCTGCAGCGCCACATACACGTTCGGCGCACCAAAGATCCCGACCAGATGGTCCAGCACCTCACGCGCACCATCACGATTCGCCTGCAGCAGCGCATGTCCGGGCAGGGCCACCAGTCCATTCACCTGCCCGTCCAGTTCCTGCAGCGTGAGCGCCCCTTCGCCCTTTGGCGCGCGCAGCTTCATGGTGGTGATCAGACGGCAGAGGTTCTGCCAGCCTTCGGTGGACGCGACAAGCACCGGGAGCGCGAAGCAAGGGGCGGTCCGCGGCACGCGCCAGGCATTGGTTTCCCCGCGCGCGTGTGTCTCGTGCCCTGTGTCCGTGTGATCGTGGTCAGCTCGGACGTCCGCCACAATCGTGAGCGCGGCCCCAATCAGCGGCCGGATTTCTGCGTCGACCGCCGCCTTGTAAAACCGCGGCGCACCGTACACGCCATTGTTGTCGATGAGCGCCAGCGTGTCGTATCCCAGCACCTGGGCGCGCTCCACCAGGGTTTCCGGCAACGATGCCGCCTGGAGAAACGAAAACGCAGACGCGGCGTGAAGTTCGACGTACATCGCGGACGACGGACAAGAGAGGCGGGCGCAGGCGTGGCCGTGCGTTCAGTCCACCACGCCCTCGAGAAACCACTGCCCCACGGAACGTTCCACGGCCAGGCGATAGACCGTGCCGTCGGCCATGGCAATGTCCCACTCGTCGCGATCCCAGGAAGACGGCATGTCGTGCGTGCCCCGGCTCCGGTGTCCTTCGCGCGACCGCCGTTCGACGCCAGCGCCAGCAGCGGATCCCTCCGGGTGACGGACGCGACCTGACTCGCAATCGCCCCCCCGTACGGCGCCCGTGGCCCACCACTCGCCCGATGTCCGCCATGGGCCGGCGGCCTGGACGATGGTGCCCCCCGTGAAGCCGAGTCGATCGGTGATCAGGCGGACGGGGCGGCCATCGTCCACCCGGACGCGCACCGGCACCGGCAGGCGGAACCGGCGAAACGCCAGCGGGATCCTCCCTTCCGCCTCTTGCCCTGAGCTTTCTACCTTTTGCCTTTCGCCTTCCGCCTTCTGCCTTTCCTCTTCTGCCTGGCTCCTTGTGCCTTCCGCCTTTCCCCCACCTTCCGCCCGGAACGGCACCACGCGGAACGCGCCCGGCTTCCAGGTGTCGCACACCATGGGCGAGCCCACGTGTCCGTCGCCCATGAGCGCCGTCAACCGTGCCAACAGCGTAGCCACCTGCTCGGGCGCCGGCTGCGCGCGTTCGAACAACTGCCACTGGAGCACCCGTGCCGGCGTGGGATCCAGCACCACGTGCACACGATCCACCGCGGCTGGTGGTGGGTGCGACTCGAGATCCAGCAGCACCAGCGTGCGCCAGGCTTTGGCGTCCCGCAGTGGGGCCGGCAGCGGAATCGTCCGCAGATGCACCGCACGCGTGGTGAGGTGCAGGGCCGTATGAATGGTGACGGCGCCGCAGTCCGCCTGCTCGAGCCGCAGCGCCAGCGGTTCGAACAGACGGGTCAGCACGAACGACAGCGGCTCGTATCCTTCGACGGGCCACTCGAGTTCCAGTGCCGCGTCGAATACGGGTTCGGGTGTCCATGGCACCAGCACGCCCACATCCTGGCCGGCCGCCCAGTCCTGCCACGTCGTGCCGCGTTCGCCCAGCCGCGCATGAACGTCGGCACGCGGCAGTGCCGCCACCGCGCCCAGCGTGCCAACACCCCAGCGGCGAAAGGTCGTGGCCAGCGTCATGATGGCGCGCTGGTCTTCGCGTACACGTTCGGTCGAGGGACCGGCGGGTGTGCGAGGCCGCCGCGCGTGTCTGGCCTGATGCATGTCGCGGGGATGGTGCCAGCCGCCGGTACCGGGCCCCCGGCCACCACCTGCGGGCGGTGAATGACGGCCAGCCACCGCCACCGGCGACGCCGGCTCCAATGCTGGTATCGATGCCGAATCCGGATCGCTCGCGCCGGCATCCACCGACAACCGCAGGTGTGCAAACGCCACCAGCACCTCGAGAGGCAGCGGCGCCAGGAACGTGGCTTCTTCTTCCGGTGCCACCACCGTCATCCCGTGATGTGCCAGCGCGGCCAGGATGGCGGTGGCAGCCGATGCAGACACCGCCACGCGCGGGTTGTCGGTGCGCGCAGCCACGGCATCGTACAAGGCACGGGCCAGCGCGGGCGAATCGCCAAACAGGCGCGACACGCCGCACACGTCCAGCAACACCAGGCGTCCCATCACCTGAAACCGCGGCGTGAAGCCGGCGGCCACATCCACCAGCGCACCTGCCGGCATCTCGTCGCCGCTGATAGCCGCAAACACACGCGCGGTCGTGGATGAAGGGTGCGCCGACGACGAGTGACCGGACCTTGCGGTGAGTCTGGTGGACACACCCGCGGACGCGGTTCCGGTTACCGTTCGCATGCCAGCACCAGTGCGCCCGAAGCGCCGCGCGGCGAGACGGCCCGCACGCCAGACCGGACGCCGCCCAGCCGTCGGGCGCGGTCGTGCACGCCCTGCCAGTACGGCCGGGTGTCGAAAGCGGGTGCGCCAGTGCGGGGATCGTGTCCGGTCCGGATCGACCACCCTCCCGCGCTTCGGGCCAGGGGCGCCGATGCCAGCAGCACCACGGCGGTCTCGCTGTCTTCCACCACACGCCGGATGCGCAACCAGGTCGCGGGCGGGAGCCTGGACAGGCTGGCGGGCGGCACGTCGGCCACGTCCAGCACGACCAGCGTGCACACACCCGACTGCGCAACGAGGTGGAGCGACTTGATCGCACGATCCACCGTGCGCTCGAGCAGCGTACCCGGCCCCGACACCGCACGCTGCCCCGGCACCCAGGCCGGGTCCACGGCCGACGCCGTTTTCGACAGGGCCTGGCCGCGTACCCACAGAAGGCGGGACAGGTCGATGCCGCAGGCGGCGGCCGTGGCGGGATCCAGCCGATCGAAGGTGTCGACCAGGGCCACCCACTCACCGCGGCGGGTGGCCGCCGCCAGCGCGGACCAGACCAGGCTGGTGCGGCCGGACGAGGGCGGACCAACGATTTCCGACAGGTGCCCGCGCGGCAGTCCCCCACGCAGCATCCGGTCGAGAGCGTCGCGCTCGAAGGGTGCCACGGCCGCCGTGTCCGCCTGGCTGGTCAGTGCAGAGGTGCCCTCGAGCGTGCGGAGGGAAGAAATGCTGAGGGGAAGCGCCATGGGGTTTGCCTTTTCGCTTTCTGTTTCGCTTTTTGTTTGCCTGAGAGTGCCAGCATAGCGAAACAAAAACGAATGTCAAGACGCCGGTATAAAATCAGCAGGTTTGCAGGTGCACCTCGTCACCGCCGCGCGCCGCATTGCCGCGGCGCTCACCTACCGCGACTTCCGCCTGCTCTGGTTCGGCGCCCTCACCTCCAGCATCGGCACCTGGATGCAGAAGGTGGCCCAGGCCTGGCTCATCGTCACCCTCACCGGCACACAGTCGGCCTTCTTTCTCGGTCTCGACAGCTTCCTCGGCGAACTGCCGATCCTGCTGCTCACCCTCGTCGGCGGCGTGGTGGCCGACCGCCGCGATCGACGGCACCTGATGCTGATGTCGCAGGTGGTCCAGATGATCACGGCCTTCACGCTGGCCTCGCTGGTGTTCTTCGACACCGTCCGTATCTGGCACATCCTCACGCTGTCGTGTCTCACGGGGTGCGCCCAGGCATTCGGCGGCCCCGCCTATCAATCACTGGTCCCCACCCTCGTCGGCAAGGAACACCTCCCCAACGCCATCGCTCTCAACTCCATCCAGTTCAACCTCGCCCGCATCATTGGTCCCATCGTGGCCGGCGCGGCACTGGCGGCGTTCGGCATGGTGCTCTGCTTCGGCCTGAACGGCCTCTCGTTCCTCTTCGTCATTGCCGCCATCCTGGCGCTGCGCAACATCCACGTCCCCCCCGCCGCAACCGTTTCGGTCGTGGCCCAGATGAAGGACGGCCTGCGCTACGTGCGCGACTCGTCCAACCTGAAGACGGCGACGTTCCTGGGCTTCATTGCCGCGTTTCTGGGTCTGCCCCTCCTCACCTTCCTGCCCGTGGTGGCCAGGGACGTCTTCCAGCAGGACGTCGGCCTCTACACGCGCATGATGACGGTCTCGGGCGCCGGTGCCGTATGCGGCGCCATGGTGGTGGCATGGCTGGGACGTCATCCCCACATGGGCCGTCTGCTCCTCTACCAGCTCGTGGCCTTCGGCCTGGCCATGACGGCGTTTGCGTTGTCGCCCGACGTGCGGCTGAGCACCTTCATCCTGTTCTTCACCGGTGCCCTGCTGGTGATGTCCTTCTCGCTGACCACGTCGCTCGTCCAGCTCATGGCGCCCGGCGAACTGCGCGGCCGCGTCGTCAGCATCTACATGGTGGCGTTCCGCGGCGGTTCACCGCTTGGCGGACTGGCCAGCGGCTGGCTCATTACGCAGGTGGGCTCCGCTCCCACCATGCTGGCCGTCAACGGCCTGCTGCTCGCGCTGATTGCCGGCTATTTCCTCGTCCACGGACACGGCATCAAGGACGCGTAATCGCGCCCGGTCGTGCGTGCGCACGGCACGTGGCGCATGTCAGTGGTGATACCGTTTCTCCCCATGCATCGACTGCTCGTTCCCGTCGCCGCCCTGATTCTGCTGCTTGGCCCCGGCTCACAACAGCCACAGGGACAGACGGGTATTGCCATTCCGCAGGCCGTCACCGAAAATCTCGCCCGACATGGCCGGGCACTCGTCATCGTCGGCCTGCAGAGCAACGCCGTGCCGGAAGGCCTGCTGGCCGGTCCCGCCGACATCCAGTCACAGCGCCTGCTGCTGCACAGCGCCCTGAATGACGTGATGGCGCGGGCCGAAGCCGCGGGCGCACTCGAGACGCGGCGGTTCGAGACCATTCCTTACTTCACCGCCACCGTGAACGATGCCGGCAGCCTGGCTGCCCTGGCGGCGCTGCCCGGTGTGGTGTCGATCACCGAAGACGGCCTGCTTGCACCCGACCTCATCGACAGCGCTCCGCTCATTGGCGCACCAGCCGCGTGGGCCGCCGGCGGTACGGGCGCCGGATGGTCCGTCGCGGTCCTCGACACGGGTGTGCAGAGCACGCATCCTTTTCTGAGCGGACGCGTGACGGGCGAAGCCTGCTTCTCGGATGCGGGCGGCGCCGCGTTCATCGGCACGTCGATGTGCCCGGGCGGCGCATCCATGCAACTGGGCTCCGGCGCCGCCATGGACTGCGAACTCTCCACATCGGGATGCGGGCATGGCACACACGTGGCCGGCATCGTGGCCGGCTCCAACGGCACGGGCGACCTGGCCGGGCACTCCGGCATCGCGCCCGGCGCCGGCATCCTGGCCGTGCAGGTGTTCACGCGCATCCACGACGCCGGTTCGTGCGGCTCGTCGCCGGTACCCTGCGCGCGGGTCTACTTCTCCGATCTGATTCGGGGACTCGAGTGGGTACTCGACGCCGCCGGCCCCGGCAACAGCAACCGCGTGGCCGCGGCCAACATGAGTCTTGGCGGCGGCACCTACACCAGCCAGGCCGCCTGTGACAACGACCTCGCCCCGGTCAAACGCATCGTCGATCAACTGCGTTCGGTGGGCATCGCCTCGGTGTTCTCCGCGGGGAACGCGGGCATTCCAGACGCCATTGGCGCACCGGGGTGCATCTCCACGGCCGTCAGCGTCGGCTCGACGACGAAGTTCGATGCGGTGTCGTCTTTTTCGAATCGCGCGTCGTTCCTGTCGCTCATGGCACCGGGCAGCAGCATCCGTTCGTCGGTGCCCGGACTCGGTGCGGTGTCCGACGTCTACAACGGTACGTCCATGGCGGCTCCCCACGTGGCAGGTGCCTGGGCCATCCTGAAGCAGGCGGCTCCTGGTGCCAGCGTCACTCACGTCCTGAACGCGCTCCAGTCGACGGGCGCAGCCATTCCCGATGGCGCGCTGACGCACGCGCGCATCAACGTCAACGCGGCGCGCACGGCCCTCGTCGGCATCAGTGAAGCGCCGGGGGCACCAGGTGCGCCTCTCATCACCGGCGCCGGGGGCATCGTCACCATTACCGTGCCGCCCCCCACGGCGGGCGGACCGCCAACCTCCTACACGATTGTGGCGCGCAATGCTCCAGACGCGCCCGATGGTCCCATTGTCGCAATCCTGCCCATGGGTCAGGCCAATCGCGCCACGGTCTCGGCCCCACCGGGCAGCTACTACGTCACCGCGATGGCCGGCAACACGTGGGGGAATTCACCGGAATCGGCCGGCACGTCCATCACCGCGCCATTCGTACCGCCACCGCCCGGTGCGCCGTCGTACTTCACGGTGCATTTCGCCGGCCGTGAGGTCCGCATGTCGTGGACCGCACCGGCCACGGGCGGTGCCCCCACCAGCTATGTGGTGCTGGCGTCCACATCACCAGGCGGCACGCCGGTGGCTACGCTGCCGGTCACCGGCACCGGCCTGGCCGTGGGCAACGTCCCGCCGGGCACCTACTTCATCCGTGTCGTTGCCGTGAATACGGGTGGTGTGGGACCAACGTCAGAAGAGTTGAGCGTCACCATCCCCGCAACCAATGTCCCGCCGGGCCCACCCACGCTGCTGCCCGTATCGATGGCGGGCAACCTGGTGACCATGAACTGGTTCCCGTCGCATACGGGCGGGTTTCCGGTGTCCTACACCGTGCGAGCGTCCCAGACCTCCGGCGGTCCCGTGATCGCTTCGCTGACCTCGACCAGCACCACCCTTACCGTGCCCGCACCGCCCGGCACCTACTACGTGCGGGTGGTGGCCAACAACGCGCACGGCACCAGCACCGTGTCGAACGAACGAGTGATTACGGTGCTTCCCTAGAAGAAAACAGGGGAAGCAGTGAGATTTGATGATCTAGTGATCTAGTGATCTAGTGAGGTGGTGATCTGGCGAGGTGGTGAGCTAGTGATGTGGTGATGTGGTGATCTGGCAGCGTCACTTGGCAGACAACGTCACCTCTACCTGCACGGGCACCTTGGCCGGTGCATAACACACCTTGTCGTCGCACGCCTGATACGCGAGTGTGCCGGTAATGGTGACCGACGTACGGCCATTCAGCGCACGCGCGGCTTCGGGCGAGTCGAGCAGCGTGACCTCGCGAGTGAGACGGAACCGTGACGAGTACACCGCCACGGTCTCGTCGAGCGGCTCGAAGTAGTACTTCTCCGACGGCGGATAACCCGTGGGCGCCGCCGTCAGCCACGGCTGCTCGTCAATGAGGAACTGCACCACCTGGTAGTCGTGATCGCCCGGCGCGTACACGTGCATCGTTCGTCGCGGCGTGACGTCGAGCGCCACGGTCACGCGCGCACCCGGCGCGGCCGTGGCCGGTGTCCCCTGCACCTCCAGCGTCAGATGGCTGGTGCTGGTGCGGCCGGCCGGTTCGCCAAATGGATTTTTTGGCGCCACCGGAACCTGGGCCAGTGCCGGCGTTGCAACCGACAGGACGAGCGCCAATGCGGCAAACCGGAAGGTGAGCATGTTCTGCAGAGTACGCGCGACTCCCTCCGCAATCAACCCGGCCGTGGCGCTGCGATAGAATCTCGGCAGTCCCCGAACCCGATGATCACCACTCAATTGCGGGCCCTCGTCGTGGAGGACGATCCCGACATCGGCCAGTTGCTGGTCCATTACCTCAAGAAGGCCGGCTTCGACACGACCCTGCTCACCCAGGGCCGCGATGCGCTGCCGCACGTCCGCCGGGCGCTGCCGGACATCATCATCCTCGATGTCATGCTGCCCGGGCAGGACGGGCTCGACATCTGCCGGACGCTGCGCGCCGACGCCAACACCGCCAGTGTGCCCATCATCATGCTCACGGCCAAGGGCGAGGAGGCCGACCGCATCGTCGGCCTGGAGCTTGGCGCCGACGACTACATCACCAAGCCGTTCAGCCCCCGCGAGGTCATTGCCCGCGTCCGGGCCCTGCTCCGCCGCACGCAACGCAGCGCCGCCGCCGGCCACCGCACCAACTACGGGCCGCTGTCGATGGACATCGATCGCCACCTCGTCAAGACCGACGGGCGCGAAGTGCGCCTCACGGCCAAGGAGTTCCTCCTGCTGCAGTACCTGATGGAACACCGCGGCCGTGTGCTGTCGCGGGATGTGCTGCTGACCGACGTGTGGGGCTACTCCTACACGGGCGGCACGCGCACCGTCGACGTGCACGTGCGGCGGCTGCGCGAAAAGCTGCCTCTGCTGACGGAAGCGATTGTGACCGTCAAACAATTCGGCTACAAGCTGATCGAACCGCCTCCTTCCTGATCGGAACCGCTCGTGTCTGCGCTCATCCTCGCCGCCCTGCTCGGAGCCCTGGCGGCCGGCCTTGTCGCCGGTGTGCTCGTCTCGCGAGCCTCGGCGGCACGCAGCGAGCGCGCGCAGGCCATCCGCGCCGTCGCACGCCGTTATGCGCTGGGCGATCTCAGCCGGCCCGCTCCCGACTACGGCGGCGACGATCTGGGCGACGTGGCGCGGGCCATGGATGCGGCCGTCCAGGAACTCGGCCGCCGCGTTACCGATCTGACCCGCGACCGCGCGCGGATGGAAGCCATTCTCGCCAGCATGGTCGAAGGCGTGCTGGTGGTCGATGGCCAGGGCCGCCTGCAACTGGTCAACGACGCCGCCCGTCGTCTCCTGCGGCTCGAACGCGAAGCCACGGGACGTCCGTACGTCGAAGCCATCCGCCATCCCGACATCGTCGAACAAATCGGGCGCGCGCTCGGCGGGCAGCCGACCACCGGGCTCGAATTGTCGCTGGCGATGGACCGCAGCCGCACGCTGATTGCGCGCGTGACACCGGTGGTGGCCGAAGGGCGCGGCGCCGTGCTGGTGCTGCACGACATCACCGATCTGAAGAACGCGGACCAGATCCGCCGCGACTTCGTGGCCAATGTCTCGCACGAACTCCGCACGCCGCTCACGGCCATCAAGGGGTACGCCGAAGCGCTGATGGACGATCCGGACGATGAGGAGGCGCGGCAGCGGTTTCTGGATGTCATCCATCGCCACGCCACGCGCATGGAGCGCCTGGTGAAGGAGCTGTTGCGCCTTGCCCGCCTCGATGCCGGACAGGAAACGGTGGAATATGCCCCGTGCGACGTACAGGCCGTGGCCTCGGGTGTGATGGCCGACTTCGAGCCGCTGATTGCCGGAAAGCATCAGCACGTGGAACTGACCGTGGCACCGGACGCCCGCACGCTCGTGGCGGATCCGGCCAAGCTGCACGACATCCTCCGCAACCTGGTGGAGAACGCCATCAACTACACTCCCGATGGCGGCACCATCAACGTCAGCACGGGTCTGCGCGGCGGACAGTTCGAGCTGGTGGTGGCCGATACGGGACCGGGCCTGCCCGACGGCGATCTTCTGCGCGTGTTCGAGCGCTTCTATCGCGTCGACAAATCGCGCGCCCGGCCGGGCGGCACGGGCCTCGGCCTCGCCATCGTGAAACACCTGGTGCAGGTGATGGGTGGCACGGTGACCGCCGCCAACCAGCCGCAGGGCGGCGCCGTGTTCACCGTCACGCTGCCCTCACGCTAGATCCCCATCACGCCACAACCGCTGTCATCCTGGCCGCGTGGCCACGCAGCTCGTGCGGGCCGTCCGCCTACTGCATCCCCATCAACGTCAGCAGTTCGAAGGTCACGGCCGAAATGATGGCCGACGCCGGAATGGTCAGCACCCACGCCCACACGATGCGGCCAGCGACGCCCCATCGCACCGCCGACAGGCGCCTGGTGGTCCCCACGCCGACAATGGCCCCGGTAATGGTGTGGGTGGTGGACACGGGCACGCCCATGGACGTGGCGGTAAACAGCGACACCGCGCCGGCGGTTTCCGCGGCAAACCCGCCCACGGGCTGCAGCCGCGTGATTTTCGACCCCATCGTGTGGATGATGCGCCAGCCGCCCGACAGCGTGCCGAGCGAGATGGCGGTGTAGGCGGCCATTTCCACCCAGAACGGGATGTGGAAATCGGTGATGAAGCCGCCCGCGAACAACGCCCCGGCCATGATGCCCATGGTCTTCTGTG
>CAZZGM010000014.1:11445-11901 GCA_964653955.1 uncultured Bifidobacteriaceae bacterium
TCGTTGGCGCCGTGTCCCAGGCTGTAGGCGGCCGCCGACAGCAGTTGCAGGCGGCGGAACCACCGGTCCACGCGCGAGGGCGCAACGCGACGGAACAACCAGAAGATGGTCACCATGAACACGAGGCCCAGGCCGAAGCCAATCGCCGGGGCAAGGATGATGAAGATCAGCGTCTTGGTCCAGCCCGACGGAATGAGCACGCCCACCCCTGCCTTGGCAATGCCGGCGCCCGCATACCCGCCAATGAGCGCGTGCGACGAGCTGGTCGGCAGACCGTAATACCAGGTGATCAGATCCCAGACGATGGCACCAATCAGCCCGGCGAGAATGACGGCGGTGGTGACGGCCGTGATGTCGATCATCCCCGAGCCGACCGTGGTGGCCACGGCGGTCCCGAACACGAACGCCGCCGCGAAGTTGAAGAACGCGGCCCACACCACCGCCTGCCCCGGCGAG
>CAZZGM010000014.1:11911-18124 GCA_964653955.1 uncultured Bifidobacteriaceae bacterium
GTGGAAACCGTTGATGTAGTCGAAGATCAGCGCGACCACGATGACGGTCGCGACCAGCGTCAGTTCCACGGCCGGCTATCCGTGCTTGACGACGACGCCTTCGAGCACGTTGGCGACGTCCTCGCAGCGGTCCGTGGCTTCTTCGAGCAGGTCGAGAACCTCTTTCCACTTGATGAGCGTGATGGCGTCACGCTCTTCCTCGAACAACCGCCGCAGGGCTTCGTCGTGCACGTCGTCGGCCGCGTTCTCGATGCGATTCACCTCGACGGCCCGTTCGTGAACGCCGGTCCGGCGGTCCAGGGCCTCCACCGCCACCTTCATCTGCATGGTGGCCTGCCACGTGAGCGATGCCAGTTCGCGGGCGCCATACCGCAGCGACGCCATGCGATAGCGGCGCAGCACGCCGGACGCCGCATCGATGGCGTCCATCACATCGTCGAGCGACGTGGCCAGCGAGTGGATGTCCTCGCGGTCGATGGGGGTGACGAATGTGGAGTTGAGGCGCTGAATCAAATCGTGCGTGAGCGAGTCGCACTCGTGCTCGATTTGTTTGATCTGGAGGGCCGTGTCCCAGGAGGGCGGGTCGGAGGCCAGCATCCGCTCCAGCAGCGTGGCACCAGAAACGATGCGGTCGGCCAGAGCGGTAAAATCGTCGAAGAATTTTTCTTCCTTGGGCAGCAGGCGGAATCGCACGCCGCAATCTTGCCAGACCTCTGTTACATCCTTGTTACAGGATCGACATTTCGGTAACGCCGGTGAAAACTCGCCGCGCGCGGCCGAACGGTGCGCCTGTATAATCCGCCCCCATGTCGACCGCCGCGCCTTCGTCCTCGCGCGCGTCCGTGCGGGGGCTGCTGGTGCTGGTGGCGCTCTTCCTCGCCATCGTCTATCTGGTGCCGCGCCCGGAGGCCGTCACGCCGCAGGGGTGGCGTCAGGCGGCCATCTTTGCCTGCGTCATTGCCGGCATGATCCTCGAGCCGCTGCCGGCGTCCGCGCTGGTGCTGCTGGGGCTCGTGGCCATGGTGGCCAACGGCACGCCCACGCGCCAGGTGCTCGGCGGCTTCTCGGAGCCCTCGGTGTGGCTGGTCATCGTCGCCATGCTGATTGCCCGTGCCATGCTCGACAGCGGGCTGGCCCGGCGCATCGCGCTGCTCTTCATCCGCGCGTTCGGCCGCAGTTCGCTGGGCGTGTCCTATGCGCTGCTGGCCACGGACGTCACGCTGGCGTCGGGGGTCCCGTCCATCACCGCGCGTGCCGCCGGCATGCTGGCCCCCATCGCGGTGCGCATTGCGGACCTGTTCGACTCGCACCCAGGCCCATCGGGCAAACGCCTGGGCGGCGCCCTCATTGCCGGCATCTATCAGGGTTCGGCAGTGGCGTGCGCCATGTTCTTCACGGGGCAGGCCAGCAACATCCTGGGCGCCAACCTGGCCGCGAAGCTGGTGAACGTGGAGGTCACCTGGAGCAGCTGGTTCATGGCGGCCATCGTGCCCGGCCTGGCGTCGTGCGCGGTCGTGCCGTGGATTGTGCATCGCGTCCTGAAGCCGGAGATACAGCGCACGCCGGAAGCCCCGCGGTTTGCCGCCGACGAACTCGTGCGCATGGGGCCGCTCTCGCACACGGAATGGGTCACGCTCGGCGTCTTCGCCGGCGTCGGCGGACTGTGGATGACCTCGGCGTGGCATGGCCTCGACGTCACGTTCGTGGCCCTGCTGGGTCTTGCCGTGCTGCTGGTGAGCGGCACCATGTCGTGGCAGACCGCCACGAGCGAACGGGCCGCGTGGGATGTGTTCGTCTGGTACGGCGGCCTGCTGCGCATGGGCGAGCTGCTGAATGCGACCGGCGTGACCACGGTGTTTGCCGAGTCGGTGGGCGGCCTCTTTGCCGGCATTCCCTGGCAGTTCGTACTGCTGGGCATCCTCGTCGTCTACTTCTACACGCACTACGCCTTTGCCAGCATCACGGCGCACATGCTGGCGCTGTTTCCACCGTTCGTCGTGCTGCTCGTCGGTCTGGGCGTACCGCCACAGCTGGCGGTGTACAGCCTGCTGTGTCTGGCCAACCTGCCGGCGGGCCTCACGCACTACGGCACGACGCCGGCGCCCATCCTCTTCGGCATGGGTTACGTCTCGCTCGGCGACTGGTGGCGCGTGGGCTTTGCCGTGTCACTGGCCAACATGGCGGTGTGGCTCACGATTGGGTTCGGGTGGTGGAAGTGGCTGGGGCTCTGGTGACCAGATCCTCCTGCTATGCTGTGCGGGATGCGCAACGTTCTCGCCCTGATTCTCGGCGGCGGCCAGGGCAGCCGCCTGCATCCGCTGACCGAGCTCCGGTCGAAACCGGCCGTGCCCATCGGCGGCAAGTACCGGCTGATTGACGTCCCCATCAGCAACTGCCTGCACGCCGATCTCAGGCGCATCTTCGTCCTCACGCAGTTCAACTCGGCCTCGCTCAACCGTCACGTCAGCAGCGCCTACCGGATGGACTTGTTCTCGCGCGGCTTCGTCGAAATTCTCGCCGCCGAACAGACCCCGCAGTCGAACGCGTGGTTCCAGGGCACGGCCGACGCCGTCCGCAAGGCACGCCGGCACTTCGTCCAGCACGAGGCCGAGCACTACCTGATTCTCGCGGGCGATCACCTCTATCGGATGAACTACGCCGATCTGCTGCAGGCCCACATCGATCGGCAGGCCGACGTGACCGTGGCCGCGCTGCCCGTGGACGCCCAGGACGCCACCGGCATGGGCATCTTCACGTTCGACAGCGACGGGAAGATTGCCGGGTTCGAAGAGAAGCCCGATGCCGCCCGGCTGAAGGCCATGGTGGCGGGCGTGGCCCCCAACCCCGCCTTCCTGGGCCACGACACGCGGCGTCCCTACATCGCGTCCATGGGCATCTATCTGTTCTCGCGTCAGGTGCTGCTGGATCTGCTGGACCAGGAGCCGGGACACGACTTCGGCCGCGCGCTCATCCCGGCCGCGCTCACCCGCTACCGCGTGCATGCCTACGCGCATCGCGGCTACTGGGCCGACGTGGGCACCATCGAGAGCTTCTATCAGGCCAACATCATGCTGACGCGGCCCGAACCGAAGTTCAGCTTCTACGATCCGAGCTCGCCCGTGTACACGAACGCGCGGTTCCTGCCGCCCTCGAAGGTGATGGGCGGCCAGTTGCGCAATACGCTGGTGGCGGAAGGCTGCTACCTCGAAGGCGCCGTCGTCGAAGACACGGTGGTTGGCATCCGCACGTCGATCGGGCCGGGCTCGCTGGTGCAGCGATCCGTGCTGCTCGGCGCCGACTACTACGAGCCCGATCAGGGCCGCCGCCCGACGCGGGTGCCAATTGGTATCGGCCGGGGCGTCACGCTGGACCGCGTCATTGTCGACAAGAACGCGCGCATTGGCGACGGCGCGCGCCTGGTGAACGCCAGGAACGTGGAACACGAGGATGGCGACGGCTATTACATCCGCAACGGCATCATCATCGTGCCCAAGGACGGCGTCATCGCGCCGGACACGGAAGTCTAGCCGACACTCGACCGACGGTCCGCACGACGAAGTATCGTCCCCGGCGGCCACCCGACACGATGAGCCTGTAGCCCCGCGTGGGGGTGGGCGTGGATCGCTGTCAATCGGCCACGTGCATCCGGGAGGCCACAACGGCGTAACCGAGAATTAACGGCACCGTCACGGCGTGGAAATCTGCGGCAGCTACCGTAAATCCCGGATATGTCTTCCGAGGAGCACCGGATGCCACAGATGCACGTCGCCGAAGCCGAGAGTCACCCCGCCACGTCCGTCCGGAGGACGAACCGGCCGTCGGCGCGCACGCGCGTGCTGGTGGTCGAAGACGAAGGCGACATTGCCGGCCTCATTCGCCACACGCTCGAACGCAGCGGCGAGATGACCGTCGAGGTCGCCACCAGCGGCGATCAGGCGCTGCGCATGGCCAGCGAACAACCGCCGGACCTCATCGTCCTGGATCTCAACCTGCCGGTACTCGGCGGCCTCGAGGTGTGCCGCCTGCTCCGCACACGACCGGCCACCGAGCGCGTGCCCATCATCATGCTGACCGCGCGCACCAGCGAAGGCGACCGCGTGGTGGGCCTCGATGCCGGCGCCGACGATTACGTCACCAAGCCCTTCAGCCTGCGCGAACTGGCCGCGCGCGTGCGCGCCGTCCTGCGCCGCGGCCGTCCGGCCGACACACCGCCCGCGCCCGCCGTCTATCGCGGCACGCATCTCGTGGCCGACTTCGACGCCGTCTCGATCGTCGTGGACGGCGAAGCCATCCGGCTGACCCGGCGCGAATTCGAACTGCTGCGCTACCTGGTGGAAAATCGCAACCGCGTGCTGTCGCGCGACCGCCTGCTCGAGCGCGTGTGGGGCTACGACCGCCTCATCGAGACGCGATCGGTGGACGTCCACGTCGGCCGCCTGCGCGGCAAGCTCGGCGAGGCCGGCAAACAAATCGAGACGGTGGTGGGGCTGGGCTACCGCTTCGTGGAATAGACGCCGCGCGTCATTCCACCCGCCAGCCGGCCGCTTCGAGTTCGCGCATCTCGGCGGTCATCGAACGCCGCGCGCGCTCGACGCGGTGCCAGTCCCGATATTCGACACGGCGAATGAGCCGGCTGTCCTGCTCTTCCCGTACTTCCCACCCGCTGTCCGTCGGCGCTATGGAATACCGCCGCGTGTGTTCGCGATTGCGAAGGCTGGTGCTGAACATATCGAAAACACGCACATCCTGCCCCAGCCGCAAGGCCGCCGTGGAGTAAATTCGGTGTAACAGGCGCCGGTCATCAGCCATAAAAGACCTGATATCAGTCACTTACGGCGTCACAACGCGGAGCACCGAAGGTTCGGCGCGCACCGTCAGTTGCGTGCCGGCCCGCTGCGGTTCGCCATCCACGTGCAACTGAATGGGCCTGTCGGAGGCCAGCGTGAGCTGCCGGAACGTGTCCATCTGCAGCCCCGGCCCGGGTGCCAGCGTCCCACGGAACAGCGCGGGCACGCGCGCCGCCAGGCGCCACCACGACTGCCGCCCCACCATCACCACATCCAGCCGGCCATCATCCAGGCAAGCCGCGGGCGCAATGATGGCGCCGTTGCCGTACTGCCGCGAGTTGGCCAGCGCGACGAACAGGCATTCGGTCACGGTCGTGCGGCCATCGATGTCGACCGTATAGCGGCGCGGCTCGCAGGTGGGCAGTTCAACGGCAGCGGCCTGGATGTATCCCATCAGTCCGCGGCGCGCGTGCGGGTCGTCCAGGCGATCGGCAATGGCCGCATCGAGGCCGATGCCGGCCACGTTGAAAAACCACGCCTCGTCTACACGCCCGCCATCGATGGATCGCACGCGTCCCGAGGCGGCCACGGCCAGCGCGTCCGCGGCCTTGCCGGGCAGACCGAGATCGCGAGCCAGGCCGTTACCACTGCCGCCCGGCACGATGGCCATGTGGACCGCGGATCCGGCAAGGGCGCTGCCCACCTCGTTGATGGTGCCGTCGCCGCCCCAGGCAATCACGAGCGGGACCGCTCGCTGCCGTGCCTCCGCGGCCAGCGCGTGTGCATGCCCGCGCGACGTGGTGATGGCCACGGTGCTGTCCACGCCGTGCGTGGCCAGCACGGTCCGCGCCAGGGCTTCGCGCGCACCAACGTCACGACGGGAAGCCGGTCCGGACGCGGGGTTGATGATGACGAGCGCGCGCATCAAGGCGAGAGCCGCCGCAGCACGCGTGGTGGCAGCAGCCAGCGGAGCGTGCCGGGACCACCGGGCAGCGTGGCGTCCACATCAATGGCACACACGGCGCCCTTCTTGAACTCGACGCCACCACGCGCGGCCAGCAGGCGGGCCGCCAGTTCCCCGAGATCCGGCTCATGACCGACGAGCGCTATCCGCCGATGCTGGCGGGCATGTTTACCGACGGCCTCGACAATGACCGCGGGCTTGCCGCCAGGCACCAACGCGTCGAGCACCTTGACGGGTACACGTTTGCGAAATCCATGCGACAGCAGCGTGGCCGTCTGCTCGGCGCGCGCGAGCGGGCTGGTGAGAATCAGGTCGAGTTCGACACCGAGCGCCACCATCCCCTGCACCGCCTGCTTGAAACGGCGGATGCCGTCCGAGGTTTTCGCAAGGCATTCGTCATCCGCGAGGGTATCGAGCGCGAGGATTCCCTTGGTTTCCTCCGGATGGATGCCCAATCCGGAG